>NZ_BMDZ01000040.1 GCF_014636235.1 Tistrella bauzanensis | reverse complement strand
TGAGGATTCGACACCCCGAGCCTAACGGCTCAAGGCGAGCAACGCCGCTCTCCCTTTTTCAACAATGACCGGGACATCCCCTTCCGCTCTGTCACGCACAGTTTCACCCGATTGCCCTGGGGTGGCAAGGCACTGACCTTCCAGTTCGGCGTCGAGGATGTCATCGTGTCGGATGCGCGGATTGAGGACGCGTTCATCGCCATTTCCTGCGAAAGCGGCGGCCGCAGCGACATCGATCAGGCGGCGATCCGCAATGTGCTGGTCAATGGCATGGTCGCCCGGCGGGTGTCGCGGTTGGTTCGGGTGCTGCAGAGCATCGATCCGGCGGTGGCAGACGGCAGCGGGGTGTGCGCATGACCGGGCTGGTCGCCTATGACGCCGGCCTGACGACCCGCGAATATGTCTATCATGGCACACCGCCGGTGCCGCTGACCGGCACGATGTCGGGCGCGATCGAGCTTCTGGGCGGCTCGGCGGATATTGACGCGGTGATCGTGAACCCGGACAACCGGATCATCGGCTCGGTGGTGTCGTGCATGGCATCCGATTCGACCGTGCGGGTGTCGTTCACCGGTACTGCGGTTCGACTGATCGATATGGGGCCGGCCACTGGCGGGGCGCTGGGTGCCCTGGCCCTGGGCGACACCGGCCGCGATCTGGCGACAATCCCGCGCCAGAACAACCGCATCCTGGTGGAAACCACGCGCGGCAGCAGCGTCAATGACGTGATGGAGGCTGCCGTGCCACTGCTGATCGATCGGGCGCCGGGCGCGGGCTGGCCGATCGAGGGCGACACGGTTGCCAGCGCATCGGGCGGCATCGGCACGGTGCTGTGGTCCACTGTCGACAGCAGCAGCGGGCTTCTGATGCTGCGGCCATCGGTGAACGGGTTCGCCGTGTCCGATACGGTGACGCTGGATGGCGTGCCGGTGGGCACGGTCAGCGCCGTGCACAGCCCGGTGGAACGCAACCACCTCGCGGCCGGCACATTCAGCCTGCCGGTCAACCGGTTGCTGGCCCCTGCCATGCGCGCGGCCATGCTGAACCAGATCAGCATGACCCGGGTTGGCGATCAGCGCGGCATCGTCGCCCGGGCGCCCGATGCCATCCTGGCGGCAGGCACCGCCAGCGGCTGGCTGCCGGCACGGCGCAGCGTCATTCTGACCGCCGACACCAGCACCACGCTGTGGACCGCCGATCAGATCCCGGCCGGCTGGACCGGCACCATCGCCGCCCGCAGCGCCGGCGGCACCCTGTCGCATGTGGTGCGGGCCATGAAGGCGCAGGCCGCGACGACTGTCACTCTGCACGACCTGGCGCCGGCGACGACGCTGGCACTGTATGTCACCGCCGGCGGCGATATCGCCCTGCGCAATGACAGCGCCGGCTCTGTGTCGGGCCTGGTGACGTATGACGATGTGGCGGTGTATCGCTGATCGCACATCCCGTCCTGCCCGCCATCTGGCGGGCAGGACGGGATGGGAGCAGGCAAGGACGGGTGCAGGCGTATATTGCCGGCGGCGGTTACGGCCAGCCGCCGGTGAAGCCCACGGTTTCGCCGACCACGAAGCCGGCCTTGTCGGAGAGCAGGAAGGCGATCAGCGCGCCGATCTCCTCAGGCTGGCCGAGCCGGCCGATCGGGACCATCTCGCGGACCTTGGCGGCGCCG
Source organism: Tistrella bauzanensis (assembly GCF_014636235.1). Taxonomy (NCBI): domain Bacteria; kingdom Pseudomonadati; phylum Pseudomonadota; class Alphaproteobacteria; order Geminicoccales; family Geminicoccaceae; genus Tistrella; species Tistrella bauzanensis. Next base: position 50,882 of record NZ_BMDZ01000040.1, on the reverse strand, counting down.
GCCGGGTCGTCGATCCACTTGGCGCGCGGGTAATAGGTTTCGCTGTAGAGGAAATTCGGCGCGACCGCGTTCACCCGGATGCCGTGGGGGGCGAGTTCATTGGCCAGTGCCTTGGCAAGCCCTGTCGAGGCGGAGCGCGCGGTGGCATACATGGCGAAACCCGGATAGGGCCGGCGCGGCGATGCCGAGGTGACGAACACCATCGAGCCCGAGCCTTGAGGCTTCATCCGCGCCGCCGCCGCCGAGGCCAGCGCGAAGGGATAGATCGCCAGCGCCTCCATCATCTCGCGGAAGGCATCGGTCTCGGTTTCCTCGATCCGGCGGCGGACTGCCGGATAAGCGTCGTTCGACACGATGCCGTCGATCCGCCCGCCCCGTTCCACCGCCTCGGCGATCACCGCATCGGGCGCCTGGGCCTCAAGCGCGGTCATGCCGGCATTGTCGGCCATCCAGCCGTCGCGGGCCGCCTTGTCGGTGAAGGACGCGTCATGCGCCAGCACCTGCCAGCCATCGGCCGCGAGTGCCGCCGCCGCCGGGCTGCCGGCATATTTGGTCACGTTCGTGACGAGGGCGACCTTGCCGGCCGCGGATGTGGTGGTCATCAGGACGTTTCCTCAAAACGATGCGCCGGCGGGTCCGGTCTTGGCTGCCGGATTGCCGATGGGCCAGGACGGTCAGCGGGTCGTGCGGCCAGGGGGCCGTGCGACCAGGGCGGTCAGAGCGTGCTGCCATAATGGCCGAGCCCGTCCAGATCGAGGATCTCGATCCGGCCGTGCTGAAGGCGCAGCAGCCCTTCGGCCTGCAACTGGCGCAGCGCCTTGCTCGCCGTCTGGCGGGACATGCCCGAGATCAGCCCGATTTCCTCCTGCGAGATGCCGAGCTGGAGCTGGTTGTTCGGACTGAGTATCGGATTGAACAGCCAGGCGACAGATCGCGCAAGACGTTCTGTGGGGTCGAGCAGCCGGCCATAGCCCAGAAAGGCGATGAACTGGCCCAGGCGCTCGTTCAATTGACGGACGAGAAATTTGTTGAAGGGTGGGCTGTTGTCCATCAGCCAGCGGAATGTGCGGCCGTTCAGCAGCGCGATGCGGGTGTCGCGCAGGGCCACGACGTCATAGCGCCGGGGCTCGTTCTTGATCACCGAGCCTTCGCCCACCCAGCCGCTGCTGGAAATGCCGGTCAGCGTGATCGCCTCGCCGTTCTCGGCCACGACGCAGATCTTGAGCAGACCATCGATCACCCCGAACCACGCATCGACATGGTCGTTCTCGTGCAGCAGATAGGCACCCTTGGGCAGCAGCTTTTCAGACATGTTCCGGCGGGCGAGATCGCGATCGGCCTCGCTCAGATCCTGTGCCCAGTGAGCGACGGTCTGGAACTTCGCTTCAGAGAGCATGGCATCCCTTGTCTGCTGGCCCTTGACGGGTCATTCAAGGATAACCGCAGCGCGGCCGGCTGCGCCAGAAGATCGCGCGACAGGCCATGCGGTCAGGGCGGGGCGGCCGGCTGGCCGGTGCGGGCGCGGGGCGGGTTGAATGAATCAGAGGTTACAACCCGGCAATCTTATCATGATCTTGAAAGATGCGTCTGTCAACGCGCGGGGGAACAGGAGATTGCGTATCGGGTAGGCTTTTCCTCATAACCAGAAACCCTGGGGCATCACCCGCCCGACAGGGTCCGCCTGCCGAGGAGCGCCTGCTGATGACCGACATGTCCCTGAAGCCGGGGCCGGCACTGCTGCCGACGCCGCCGCAGACCGCCATCGCCGCCTGATCATACCGGGCGGAGCGGCCTGCCGCACCGTAACCATACCAACCGTAACCATACCATAAGACACCATGGACGCGACCGGAGCCCGGATGAACCGGGCCTGGTACATCGCGATCCGGTTGCCGGACACCCTTTTGAGCGGTGGCCGGCACAGGGGGGATCCTGAAGATGATGCTCAGCCATACACCGCCCACCCAACAACTGCCCGTCCGCGGACCGGCGCCTGCCGTCCGCCCCCGCATGGCCCGCGATGCCGCCGTCCGGGCCCTGAAGCGGCAGATCATCGTCGACGCCGCCCGTACCGTGTTCGCCGAGGCGGGCCTTGAAGGCACGTCGATGCGTGGCATCGCCGCCGCCGCCGGCTGCACGACCGGCGCCATCTATCCCTATTTCCGCAACAAGGAAGAGCTGTACGCGGCGGTGCTGTCCGACAGCCTGAATTCGCTGCGCCTGCATATCGAGGACGCGGTCGGCCGCGCCGGCGACCCGCGCGCCCGGGTCGCCACGGCTATCCGCAGCTATTTCGCGTATTACCGCAGCCGGCCCGATGACCTGACGCTGGGCCTGTATCTGTATCACGGCCTGAAGCCCGCCGGCCTGACGCCGGAACTGGATCGCAAGCTGAACCGGCGGCTGGCACAGGTGCTGGACGTGATCGGCGATGCCATCGCGGCTTATGGCGGGCTGGACGCCGAGGCCCGGCGTATGGAAATCTGTCAGACGTTCAGCTATGTGATGGGCCTGCTGATCTGCGACTGCACCCATCGGCTGAATGCACTGGGCGGCAGCGCCGAACCGCTGCTGGAACGCTATACTCAGGACTTGCTGGCCCGCCTGGCGCCCTGAGACCCGCGACGCAGCGCGCTCCAGCCGGATTGACCGCCGCACGTGACCGGGACCACGCCGCAAGACCTCCTCACGCCTGCCGCGCAGCCACGGATGCCGGGCGTTGGCGTGATTGCCATCGCCTGGCGGCGGGGCCGCGTGGCGCTGGTGCTGCGCGCCAATCCGCCGCAGGCCGGGCATTGGGGCTTTCCCGGTGGCCGGGTGCATTGGGGGGAAGGTCTGGTCGCGGCGGCGGCGCGCGAACTGGCCGAGGAGACCGGTCTGCTGGCCGATCAGGCCGCGAGCCCGGTCCCGCAGCCGGTGGCGGTGCTGGAGGTGGCCGAGGGGGCCGGCGACGTGCCGGAGCATCATTTCGTGCTGGTCGCCGTGATGCTGAAAGCCGTGTCGGGCGTGCTGCGCGCTGGCGATGATGCCGCAGATGCGGTGTGGGCCGATCCCGACCGGCTGCCCGATCCGCTGTGCCGCGACGTGGCGGCGCTGATCGCCGCAACGCGGCCCGGTGCCTGACGCCGATCCTGTCGATACGCCGATCCTGTCGATGCGCCGGTTCAGCCGATGCATATCCGGAGATTTCCACCGGCGCGTTCCGCAGCGCGGATCGGCCACGCCCGCGCGTTGACCGTGGGCAGCAACTGACGTCCTATTCGATGGGGGCGCGCGAACTTCGGCCCGTGCTGGCCATGGTATCGGCGCCCAGCCCAAAGACCATCGATCGCCCGGCATCCGACCGGGCGGCACAGGGACGGATATGCCGATCATGACCACAGACATCCGCCGGCCCGCCGGCCAGAGGTTGCGCCGCGCAGCCTTCGCCGTGCTGACAGCCGGCCTGATCGCGGGGCTTGCCCCCAATTCCATGCACCTGACCATGGCCGCCGTCGCGGCCGAGACCGGCGATGCGGCCGCGGCCGGGTTCGATGCGGCGCGGCTGAACGCCCTGGCCGACCGGCTGGCCGCCGATGCCGAGGCCGGGCGCATTCCGGGCGCCGTGCTGGCGGTTGAGCGCGATGGTATTCTGGTGCAGCAGCGGGCGGTGGGCTGGCGCGATCGTGCCGCCGGCGCGGCAATGACCGATGACGCCATCTTCCGGCTGTATTCGATGACCAAGCCGATCGTGTCGGCGGCGGCGTTGAGCCTGATGGAAGATGGCAAGCTGGCGCTGGCGGCGCCGGTGTCGTTGTATCTGCCCGACTTCGCGCAGATGCAGGTCGGCCGGGAGGTCGCGGGCGCCGATGGCAAGCCCGCGGTGGAAACCACTGCCGCCCAACGGGTGATGACCGTGCGCGACCTGATGCGCCACACCAGCGGCCTGACTTATGGCGTGTTCGGAAAATCGGCGATCAAGAGCCGGTATCTGGCCGCCGGCACCCATTTGTGGGACCACACCAATGAGGGGCTGGCGGCCAAGCTGGCCGGGCTGCCGCTGGTGGCGGAACCGGGGACGTTGTGGGAATACAGCCGGTCGACCGATCTGCTGGGCCGGGTGATGGAGGTGGCTGCCGGCCAGCCGCTGGACCAGATCGTCCGCGAGCGGGTGCTGGAGCCGCTGGGCATGACCGAGACCATGTTCCACGTTCCGGAACAACTGCGCGGCCGCGTGGCCGGCGCCGACCCTGAAGCCGCGTTCGGCAACAAGGTGCCGGAGCTGCTGGACCCCGCCCATCCCGACGCCTTCCTGTCGGGCGGCGGCGGCATGTATGGCACCACCGCCGATTATCTGCGGTTTCTGCGCATGATCCTGAACGGCGGCAGTCTGGATGGCAAACGGGTGCTGAGCCCCAACAGCGTGCAGTTGATGACCGCCGATCACCTGACCCCCGACATCAACACCGGCGGGCTGGCCCATCTGGGCTATGGCTTCGGCCTGGGCTTCGCGGTGCGGCGCGGCGATGACGGCGCGTGGCCGGGCAGCACGGGCGATCTGTATTGGGGCGGCTATGCCGGCACCTATTTCTGGATCGATCCCCGCGAAAAGCTGCTGGTGGTGTACATGATGCAGAGCGTCACCCAGCGCGAACCCTATCGGGCGATCATCCGCCATGGTGTCTATGGCGCCATGACCCGCTGAACTCCAACGACCACCCGCCCCGTTAGGCATATCCCCTCTCGGGGCGGGTGGGATCGATGATATTCAACATTGGATTGAAAGTTGTGAGCCGCTATCATCCCTCAATCAATGATTGAGGAGTGGTTCACCATGCGGATCGACGGCATCGTCCTGCGCTTCGTCTCGCCGCCGATGGCGGCGCCGTTCGCCAATCGCTGGCAGCGTATGGAGCGCTGGACCAAGCTGCTGGTGGAAATCCGCGCCGAGGGGCTGTCGGGCTGGGGCGAGTGCACCGCGATGGAAGCGCCCTTCTATCATTACGAGACGATCGAGACCGCCTGGACGATCATCGAACGCCATCTGGCGCCGATGCTGGTCGGCACCGACGTCGACGGCCCGGCCGACATGCTCGACCGGTTCCGCGATATCAGCGGCCATGTCGAGACCATCGCGGCGCTGGAAGTGGCCCTGCACGACCTGATCGCGCGGCGCGACCGGCTGCCGCTGGCGGTGGCGATCGGCGGCAGCCTGCGGCCGGTGAAGGCCAGCGCCACGATTGGCGTGACCGGCGACGCCGGCGAGTTGGTCGCCGCCGCACGCCGTGCGATGGAGGCCGGCTATCACCGGGTGAAGGTGAAGATCAAGCCCGGCTGGGACACGGTGCCCCTGGCGGCGTTGAAGGCGGACCTGCCCGAAATGCCGGTGCTGGCCGATGCCAATGGCGCCTATGGCCCCGAGGCACTGGACCATCTGTCGACCTTCGACCGCTTCGGGCTGATGCTGCTGGAACAGCCGCTGGCGGCCCATAACTGGAAAGCCTATGCCAGCCTTCAGGCGCGGCTGGACACCACGATCTGCCTGGATGAGAGCATCCATACCATGGAGGATGTGGACGAGTTGCTCGACCGCCGCGCCGCGCGGGCGGTGAACCTGAAGGTCGGCCGGGTCGGCGGGCTGACCGCTGCGCGGGCGATGCACGACCGGTTGATGGCGGCCGGCATCGGCTGCTTCACCGGCGCCAAATTCGAGACCGGCGTCGGCCGCTGGACCAATATCGCCCTCGCCACCCTGCCGGGCATGACCTATGCCTCCGACGTGGCGGAAAGCGCGCGCTATTTCCGCCCCGACATCACCGCGACCGAGGTCGAACTGGTGGCGCCGGGGATGGTGGCGCCGCTGGATGCGCCCGGCATCGGCACGGTCCCTGAGGCCGAGCGGCTGTCGCGCTATACGACACGGGTGCTGCGGATCGGCGACTGACCCGGTGGCGCGCGCGGCTGGTCAGGCGGTGGTCCGGCCGGTGAAGAAGCCTTCCAGCTCGGCGAAACCCATGGCCTGTTCCGAAAAACGGAATGTGCCGGTGGATCGCATCTCGCGCGCCGCAGCTGCGACCGCACCATAGGCCAGCCGTGCCAGGGCCGAGCCGGTGCTGATCCGTTTGACGCCGACGGCGGCAAGCTGCTCGACACTGAAGGTGGCGCCGGGCAGACCCATGACGACATTGACCGGCACCGATACCGCCTGACAGACCAGACGGATGGTGTCGAGGTCGCGCAGGCCCGGCGCATAGAGCACATCGGCGCCGGCCTGCTCATAGGCCTGCAGTCGCCGGATGGTGTCGTCCAGATCCGGGCGGCCCCACATGAAGTTCTCGCAGCGCGCGGTCAGCACGAAATCATGATCGAGCGCCCGGCTGGCCTCGGCGGCGGCGGCGATCCGTTCAACCGCCAGCACCGCGTCATAGATCGGCCGGTCGGGATCGCCGGTATGGTCTTCCAGCGAACACCCCGCGAGCCCGGTTTCGGCCGCGGCCCGGATCGTGTCGGCGGCACTTTCGGGGCTGTCGCCGAAGCCTTTCTCAAGATCGGCCGAAACCGGCAGCGGGGTCGCATCGACCAGCATGCGGCAATGGCGCAGAACCGCGTCGGGGGATGTCCGCCCCTCGGCCACACCGGCCTGGAACGCCATGCCGGCGCTGGTGGTGGCCAGTGCCGGGAAGCCCAGCGCCGCCAGCATCCGCGCGGTGCCGACATCCCAGGGGTTGGGAATGATGAAGGCGCCGGGCTGCTGATGCAGCAGCCGGAAGGCATGGCCCTTGTCTGTTATGAAGCTCTCGTCTGGCATGAACGCGTCTCCCGGCCTGGGGGCTGTCCTGGATGGCTCCAGCATGCCGGTTTTTCGGGAACAGATAAAGAACATATCGGCGGACGGGCCGAACCGGCCTCGACGGGTGCAGGCGCGGACGATCAGCGCCCGGGGCGCGCGCGGCGGGCGGTGCTTTCGAGCATGGTTTCGACACGGCCGATCAGGTGGCCGATCTCCTCGCCCGGCTGCAGGGTGGCGCGGCCGACATTCAGGGCGATGCGGCCGATCGGCTCGCGATTGTCGCGGCGCACGATCCGGCGGCCGGCGACGATGTTGCGGATCTGGTCGGCAATTGCCGCCGCCTCGGCCTCGGTGGTGTGGGGCAGGGCGACCGCGAAGCGTTCGGGGCCGAAGCGGGCGGCGACATCGCGGCCGCGCACGCCATCGGCCAGGGTCTTGCCCACCAGCCGCAGCACCTGATCGCCGATGCCGATGCCATGGCTGGCGGCGATGGCGTCGAAGCCTTCGACATCGACCAGCATCACGGTCAACGGATCGCCGGTGTCACGGGCAAGTGCCGCCTCTTCGGCCAGCCGGCGTTCGAAATGCCGGCGGTTGGCAAGGCCGGTCAGCCCGTCGGTCGCCAGTTCGCGCCGCACCCGGTCGAGGTCGCGGCGCACGCCGCCGATCTGGTCGGTAGCCGCATCCAGGCTGCGGGCGGCGGCATCGGTGCGCTGGGCGGTCTTGCGGGCAAGCATGGCCAGCGCGCGGGCGGCATCGGCCAGCCGGCGCGGATCGGTGCCTTCACCACGGTCCAGCCGTTCGGCCAGCCTGGCGGCCTCGTCGGCGGCGATACCAAGCGCAGACTGCGCGCTTTCAGCCGCACCCAGCGCGCGCTCGGCCTCGGCCGCCAGCCGGGCGCCGCCCTCGCGGACCACCTGTGCCTCGCGCGCCAGTCCGAAATGACGCTCGAACGCTTCACGCACCATATCGGGCGTCAGGCTGCCACCCTCGGCCAGAACCGCGTTCAGCATGCGGCTCAATTCCGGATCGCGACCCGAATCATGGACATAGGCGACAGTGAAATTGATCGGATTTGGGGCAATTTTGTGCTGTTCGAGTAGTCTGAGTGCGGCCTGAGCGTGGGTTTCCGACCGTTCAGTCCGCTCCGCGTATTCCACGCGCCCCTCCGACGTCTGCAGCACGTTGAAACCAGGTCATGCGGCAACCACCGCCGCAGACCGGTTCTTTCAGATTACCCTGAAGCTTATCGCAACAATGATTGAAAAGTGGTTAACGTGCTGCACCGCGAAGCGCGTTTCTAACGCGCCGACATGGCTCGTCACGCAACACGCCTTACGCCTCACGTGTCGACACGCCGGCCTCGGCGAAGGTCGCCATGCCGTTATGGGCGGAGACCGCCGCCTGGACCAGCCCGGATGCCAACACCGCGCCCGAGGCCTCGCCCAGCGCCATGTCCAGGTCGAGCAGCGGCCGCTGGCCGATGGCGCCGACCAGCCGGCGATGGCCCGGCTCCCGCGACATATGGGCAACCTTGCAGTGATCGAGGGCGGCAGGGTCGACCTTCCACAGCACGGCGGCGGCTGCGGTGCAGGCGAAGCCGTCGAGCAGCACCGGCACCCGCAGCATGCGCGCCGCCATCACGGCACCGGCGATGGCGGCAAGCTCGTGGCCACCCAGCCGGCGCAGCACCTCAAGCGGATCGGCAAGCGCCGCGCCGTGAAAGGCCAGGGCCTGATCGATCACCGCGGCCTTGGTGGCGAGGCCATCGGCATCGACGCCGGTGCCGGGCCCCGCCCAGTCGGTGCCGGTGCCGCCGAACAGGGCGGCGGCCATGGCTGCCGCGGCGGTGGTGTTGCCGATGCCCATTTCGCCCAGGCACAGAATGTCGATGCCGGGTTCGACCGCGCGCATGCCGAAGGCGATGGCGCGCAGCACCTCGGTATCGGTCAGCGCCGGGGCGGTGGTGAAATCGGCGGTGGGGGTTTCAAGCCCCATCTCATAGACGCTGAGCCCGGCGCCGACATTGCGGCAGAGCTGGTTCACCGCCGCCCCGCCCTCGACGAAATTCGCCACCATCTGCTCGGTGACCGACGCCGGATAGGCCGAGACACCGCGCGCGGCGATGCCGTGATTGCCGGCAAAGACGCAGGCCAGCGGCCGCGCGGCGCGGGGCGGATGGGCCGCCTGCCACGCTGCCACCCACACCGCCAGTTCCTCAAGCCGGCCCAGCGCGCCGGCGGGCTTGGTCAACTCGGCGTCCCGTGCCCGTGCCCGTTCCGCCGCCTCGTCATCGGGGCCGGGGAAGGCGCGGACGAGATCGGCCACACCCGCCAGATCGGCGAAGGGAATAACGGGGGCTTGGGGGGCGGTACGATCGGCGGCCACGGCGGGATCATCCTTGCAATGGCGGGCGTGCCCGGGGCAGCGCCGGCGGAACGGTCGGGACAGAAAGGCGTGCGCCGAACGATGCGGCGGACAGGCGCGCGGGTCAAGCCCGGCCGATCATGATGCCAGGGCACCGGCCGCAAAACTGGCCCGCCGCCGCCGCCGCGGCTATCGTTGCGAGGATATTGGGCCCGGTGCTGCCGAACAGGCGGCGCCCCTGTGGAAGATCCGCCATGTCACCCTCCGACCCGTTGCCCGCACCCGCGCCACCGCCTGAGCCGCCACCGCGGCCGCTGGACGGGCTGTGGCTGGCGCTGGGGCTGGTGTCGCGGCTGCCGGTGCCGGCGCCGCACGGCCTGCAACCAGCCGCCCGCTTCGTGGGCTGGCTGGGGCCGGCGGGGCTGGTGATGGGGGCGATCACCGGGCTGACTCTGGCGGGGGTGGCCGAGCTGATCGCCAATCGCTGGATCGCCGCCTTCGCGGCGCTGATCGTGGCCGCGCTGGCCGGCGGGCTGATCCATGAAGACGGGCTGGCCGATGTCGCCGACGGCTTTGGCGGCGGCCATGACCGCGAGGGCAAGCTTCTGATCATGAAGGACAGCAGGGTCGGCACCTTCGGCGCATCGGCGCTGATCCTGTCATTCGGCCTCCGGGCGGCGGTGCTGGCGGCACTGGCGCCGCTGGGATGGGGGGCGGCGGCGCTGATCACCGCCGCGGGTGGGTTGTCGCGGGTGGCGGTCGCGATTGCCATGACCGCGATGCCGATGGCCCGGCGCAGCCGGCCGGGCCTGGCCGATGCCGCCGGGCGCAGCCCGCTGGCGCCGGCGCTGACCGGTGCCGGCGCCACGCTGCTGATCTCAATGGCACTGGTCCGGCTGGGGTTGGGGCCGGTCGGCTGGCCGGCGCTGGCTGGTCTGATTGCGGGCACCGTGCTGGCCGGGCTGGCGATGGCGATGATCGCCCGTCGCCAGATCGGCGGCGCCACCGGCGATGTTTATGGCGCCATTCAACAGACCGCCGAGATCGCCGGTCTGGTTCTGGCCTTCGGAGGTGTGCTGTGGTGGGTGTGACCTGCTGGTATTGGATACGCCACGCAGCCCTGGCCGTAGCCGCCCATGGCCGCATTCATGGCGCCAGCGAGGCGGCGGTGGATATGCCGTCGCCTGTGGCCCTGGCTGGCATGCGCCGGCTGCTGCCCCCGCAGGCCATGGTGATCGCAAGCCCGCTGGCCCGCGCCCGCGACACGGCCGCGGCCCTGCTGCCCGACCGCCCGGCGCTGATCGAGCCTGCCTTCACCGAACAGAATTTCGGCGCCTGGGAAGGCCGGGTTCATGGCGAGATCGAAACCGCCGAGCCCGAGGCCTATGCCGCCTTCTGGCGCCAGCCTGCCCGCGCCTGCCCGCCGGGCGGGGAACGCTACACCGAGGTGATGGCACGGGTGGCGGCGGCGGTGGATGCACGGTCGCACGATGCCCCGGCGGCGGCCCCCGGCATTGTGGTGGTGGCCCATGCCGGCGTGATCCGCGCCGCCCTGTCGCAGGCATTGGGGCTGACCCCTGAACAAAGCATCGCCTTCGTGATCGACCCGCTGTCGCTGACCCGGATCGACCGGATCGTGATGGCCGATGGCGCGGTGCTGTGGCGGGTGGTGTGTGTGAACCGGCCACTGGCGGTCGCGGCGGGCGACGACGGGGAGACGGGCGTATGACAGGCGGGCGTATGACGGCGCGCCTGACCCTGGTGCTGGGCGGTGCGCGATCGGGCAAGAGCGCGCTGGCCGAACGCCTGACCCGGGCCGCGGCCGCGGGCGGGCCGCTGGTCTATGTGGCGACGGCGCAGGCCTTCGACGACGAGATGCGCGAGCGGATCGCCCGTCATGTCGCCGATCGCGGCCCGGACTGGACCACGATCGAGGCGCCGGACGATCCGGCGGCCGCGATCACTGCGGCGGCGGGCATGGCTGCTGGCGGGGCGGTTCTGATCGACTGCCTGACCATCTGGGCGGCGACGCTGATGCATCTGAACCGCGATCCGGACAAGGAAACCGCACGTCTGGTCGAGGCCGCCCGTGACGCCGGCCGGCCGGTGGTGATGGTGTCGAATGAGGTGGGTTTGGGAATCGTGCCCGATAACGCGCTCGCCCGCCGGTTCCGCGACGTTGCCGGGCGCATGAACCAGCAGGTGGCGGCGGCGGCCGATCGGGTGGTGTTCGTGGCCGCCGGCCTGCCGCTTGTGATGAAGGGCGCCGCTTTGGGTGCCGAAGAGGTCGCGTCTTGATCGCATCCATGTCACGGGGGCCGTGGCATAACGGTGAGGACTGACAGGGCCGGGTGCGGTGCCCCTCAACGGCTGAGGCCGGCACCCCATGTACAGAACTGAGACGCCGCAGCACGTGGCGTTCAGATCTTCATGACCCGGCACCGCGACACAAGAGCTTGACCCGCGACATGCGGGGCACCCACCGCAGGAGTTTTCATTCATGTTCGGCATGCGCACCCGTAACAGCCGTCATTCCCTGGTCTTTACGGTCGCTGCGATGGCGGCGATGTCGCCGCTGGCGATCGTGGCCCCGGCCCAGGCCCAGCAGGCGAGCGATCAGCAGCAGATCGTCAATGAGGCGGCGGCCACCGTCACCGCCATCCGCAATTCGCCCCAGGGCAAGGATTTCGATGCCCAGCTGGCCAATGCCCGCGCGGTGATGATCGCCCCCAGCCTGGTCAAGGCCGGCTTCATCATCGGCGGCGAGGGTGGCGTCGGCGTGTTGCTGGCCCGCAGCAGCAATGGCTGGACCGGCCCGGCGTTCTATGACATCGCCAAGGGCGGCATCGGCCTTCAGGCCGGCGTGCAGGTGTCGGAGACGATTTTCGTGGTCCGCACCGAGCGCGGGCTTGAGAAACTGCTGTCCGACAAGGTGACGCTGGGCGGCGACGTCTCGATCGCGGTCGCCTCTGTCGGCGCCGGTGTCTCGGGCAGCAGCACCACCAATATGGATGCCGATATCGTCGCGTTCTCGAACGCCAAGGGCCTGTTCGGCGGCGCCTCGCTGGACGGCACGGTGGTGGTGCCGGAAGAAGATTGGAACCGCGCCTATTACGGCCAGTCGATGACCGCCGACAATATCCTGCGCGGCAATGCCTCGAACGGTAAGGCCGAGACGCTGAAGAGCCGTCTGTCGGGCGGTTGATCCGTCCGGTCGGGCAGCGCCGCGCCGATCAGTCCAGCAGGGTCGCCAGCAGCGCCAGAACCGGTGCACCGATCAGGCAGGCACGGACATAGAGGGTGAGGGCCCGGTCGATATCGGCCGGGCCCGCATCCATTCGGCCCCCGCCGCTGCCATCCAGCGCCGGCCCGCCCATCCAGGCATCGTCCACCACCCGGTTGCCATAGCGGCGCGGGCCGGCCAGCCGGATGCCCAGCGCGCCTGCCATCGCCGCCTCCGGCCAGCCGGCATTGGGCGAGCGGTGGCGGCGGGCATCGCGGCGCATCACCCGCCAGGCCCGGCCGGCATCGCCGGCCGCTGCATGGCCCGGGCTCGGGATGATGGCGGCGGCAACGATCAGCAGCCCGGCCAGCCTGGCGGCCGGCCAGTTCACGACATCATCGAGCCGTGCAGCCACCCGGCCGAAATCGGCATGGCGCGGGGTGAGATGGCCGATCATGCTGTCGAGCGTGTTGATCGCCTTATAGGCAGCGAGGCCCGGCAGCCCTGCCACCGCGAACCAGAACAGCGGTGCGACGACCCCGTCGGAGAAATTCTCGGCCAGACTTTCGATCCCCGCCCGCGATACGCCTGCCTCGTCCAGGCTGTCGGGGTCGCGGCCGACGATGCGGGCGACCATGCGGCGGCCGGCGGCCAGCCCGTCCTGTGCCAGCGCCTCGGCGACGTCGCGGACATGCTCGTACAGGCTTTTCTGGGCGATCAGGGTGGTGGCGATCAGGGCCTCGACCACCCAGCCGAAGGGGATGACCGCCAGCACCAGATGCAGCCCGAAGGCGATTGCCGCCGTGCCGCCCACCACCACCAGAACCGTCAGGCCGCCGCGCCGGACCCGGTCGGCGGCGCTGCGTTCGGGCCGGTTCAGCCGCTGGTCCAGCGCCGCGATCGTCCGGCCGATCAGGGCGACCGGATGCGGCAACCGTGCCCACAGGCCCGGCGGATCGCCCAGAAACCCGTCGAGCACCGCCACGATCAGCAGCAGCAGCCCTGGATCGGGCGCATGGATCGGCCCCAGGATGGCGGCAAGCAGCACCGGATCGGCGGCAAGGGCGGATATGGTCATGGTTGCGGCAAGGTCATGGCTGGATGGTCATTCGCAGGAGTGGCTGTTCGAGTGGCGGGCGTGGGTCGAGTGGCGGGCGTGGGTCGAGCGGCGGGCACGGGCTCTGGTGGCGAGTGTGCGGCTGGCTCCGGCGCGCGGTCAATCGCGGATCCGGATGGTCGGCACCGGAATCATGGGCATGTGGCGGATCGCCGGGGGGTGGCGACGATCGGTCGCAGATACGGCCGGTTGCATCGGCGCGCGCCGGGCGGTATGGGAAGACAGAGCGCTTTTCCTGCGCGGGCTTCACCAGGGTCCGGGCGGCAGCCCTGCGCGGCCCGATGACCCCGGCCGCCGCCGGGCCGCATGGGGCCATGGTCTCCCTCACCATGCCCATGCCGCCGTGTCCGGCCCGATGGCATCCCGTGCCACCCGCCGCATCCCCCCGCCGCCCTGGCGCCCGACAGGGTGATCCCTTGAAGGGAGGCGGGGCGGTTGCTGGCCTTGTCTGGATGCAGCCGATGTCGAAAAAGGCCCCTCGCCGTCCGTCGGTGCTGACGATCATCGCCATTGCCGCGGTGATCGCGATCGGCGGCGTGCTGGCATTGCGCTGGACCGAGATGTCGGCCGATCGCGCGCGCGGCGTGGCATCGGGCGAAGCGCTGATCGGCGGCCCCTTCACCCTGACCGATCAGTCGGGCCGGGCGGTGACCGACCAGACCTATGCCGGCCGGCTGATGCTGGTCTATTTCGGTTATACCTATTGCCCGGATGTGTGCCCCACCGACCTTCAGAAGATCTCGGCGACGCTGGAGATGCTGGGCGACGACGCCGACAAGGTGGCGCCAGTCTTCATCACCGTCGATCCGGAGCGCGACACTGTCGACCAGATGGCGCGCCATCTGACCCTGTTCGACAGCCGCATCAACGGCCTGACGGGAACCCCTGAGCAGATCGCCGCCGCCGCCAAGGCCTATCGGGTATATTATCAGGCGGTCCGCGACGACGCCAGCGCCAGCGATTATCTGGTCGACCACAGCGCCTTCATCTATCTGATGGACCGCGAAGGCCGCTATCTGACCCATTTCAGCCGTGGCGACACGCCGGAAACCATGGTCGAGGCCATTCGCGCCGGTCTGTGATACCGGCCCTGACGCCGGACCGACATTCGACACGGAACCGCCGAAATCCGCCCGTTTCGGGCCGGATCGCACGCCCACGGTGACCGTTCGGGGACGATGTCGTGGATTTTCGGCAACGTCTTCGGAACTCGTTTACTTTTTCGGCGGATAATGCCTAATTGAAACAGATGTTTAACAGTGGCGTTCCAGCGACGTCTCTGGCGGCGGGCGCCGCCCGGGCGGCGTTGCGGGTCTGAAAAGCCCGGAAACTGGCGGAAATCCGCCAGCGAGCGCCGGTGGACACCTGGCGACGGGCCCGGTCCCGAGAATGGACCGGACCGACTGACGACAGGTTCAACAGTGACAGACGGCGTCCGTCCACGAGGGAGGTGCGGGCGCCGCCGCAACCGGCACGATCGATGATGATCGCCGGGCAGCGTGCGAGGGGTCATGCTCTATCAGTTACATGAACTGCATGCAGCGACCGTGACACCGATCCGTTTGATGGCGCGGGCGGCGCAGCGCATTCACAGTTCCCCGTTCAACCCGATGTCCTATTCACCCTATGGCCGCATGATCGCCGCGGCCGCCGAGGTGCTGGAACGGGTGACGGACCGTTACGAGAAGCCGGCCTTCGGGCTGAACCATACCGTGATCGACGGCCGGACCGTGCCGGTGGTGGAAGAGATCGTCAGCGATCTGACCTTCTGCAAGCTGCTGCACTTCAAGCGCGAGGCACCCGGGCTGAACGATCCGAAGCTGCTGCTGGTGGCGCCTTTGTCGGGGCATTACGCCACCCTGCTGCGCGGCACGGTCGAGGCGCTGCTGCCCGATCACGACGTCTACATCACCGACTGGACCGACGCCCGGAACGTGCCGCTGTTCGAAGGCCCGTTCCATCTGGACGACTATGTCGAGTATGTCATCGCCTTCCTGCATCACCTGGGCGAAGGCACCCATGTGATGGCGGTGTGTCAGCCATCGGTGCCGGTGCTGGCCGCCGTGGCGCTGATGAATGCCGACGAGGACCCCTGTGCGCCGGCGACCATGACGCTGATGGGCGGGCCGATCGATACCCGCGAAAGCCCGACCCAGGTCAACCAACTGGCGATGACCCGGCCGCTGAAGTGGTTCGAGGACAATGTCATCCATTCGGTGCCGGGGATCTATCCGGGCATCGGCCGCCGGGTCTATCCGGGCTTTCTGCAGCTGACCGGGTTCATGACCATGAACCTTGAGCGCCATATCGGCGCCCATGTGAAGCTGTATGAGCATCTGGTCGAGGGCGATGGCGACAGCGCCGATGCCCATCGCAGCTTCTATGACGAATATCTCTCGGTCATGGATCTGCCGGCGGAATACTATCTTGAGACCATCGACCGGGTGTTCCAGCGCCATCTGCTGCCCAAGCGGGAGATGATGGTTCATGGCCGGCTGGCGGACCCCGCCGCGATCACCCGCACCGCGGTGATGACGGTTGAGGGCGAGCTGGACGACATCTCCGGCATCGGCCAGACCCGGGCCACCCATCTGCTGTGCAACAATCTGCCTGAGGCCATGCATGGCCATTACGAGCAGGCCGGTGTCGGCCATTACGGCATCTTCAACGGCCGCCGCTGGCGTGAACAGGTGAAGCCGCGCATCGCCTCGTTCATGCGTGCCCACGCCCGCGACTGATACCCTGCCTCACACACAGCGTGACATGACATGGCCGGCCCCATCGATGGGGCCGGCCATGTCCGTATCAGGGGTGCCGGATCGGATCAGCGGGTCCAGATCTTCTCGTCGATCTCGCCGGCGAGTTCCGGATAGTCGGCGGCGTGGAACACCGGCGGCGCGGTGCGGCGCTGGGTGACATAGTCGCGGGTCAGCTTGGCGACCGTGCCCGACAACAGGCAGATGGCCACCAGATTGATCACCGCCATCAGCCCCATCGAGGTATCGGCGGCGTTGAACACCGTGCCGACACTTTCATAGGCGCCCCAGACGACCATGGCCAGCGTGCCGCAGCGCAGAATGCTGATGCCGGTGGTGCTGTCGGCCTTCAGGAACACCAGGGCGTTTTCGGCATAGGCATAGTTGCCGACGATGCTGGTGAAGGCGAAGAAGAAGATCGCGATCGCGATGAAATAGGCCCCGAACGGGCCGATATGCACGATCAGCGCTTCCTGGGTGAGCTGGGTGCCGGTGACACCCGATCCCGGCACCAGCCGGTCGGACAGCAGGATCATCACCGCGGTTGCGGTGCAGATCAGCAGGGTGTCGATGAACACGCCCAGCGCCTGAACGAATCCCTGCGCCGAGGGGTGATGCGGATCGGGGGTGGCGACGGCGGCGATGTTGGGGGCCGAGCCCATGCCGGCCTCGTTCGAGAACAGCCCGCGCTTGACGCCGTTGAGCATGGCGGCGGCGACGCCGCCGGCGACACCACCCACAGCGGGTTCAAGGCCGAAGGCGCTGCGCAGGATCAGGCCGATGGCGGCGGGCAGGTCGGCGATGTTGACCGCGATGACATAGAGCGCCACGCCCAGATAGACCACGGCCATGAACGGCACGACGATTTCGGCGCAGCGCGCGATCTGGCGGATGCCGCCGAAAATCACCACGCCGGCCAGCGCCGCGACCGCGATGCCGACCCAGATCTTGTCGATGCCGAAGGCGGTTTCGGTGGCCTCGGCGATCGAGTTGGCCTGAACCGCGTTGAACACCAGCCCGAAGGACAGGATCAGGCAGATCGAGAAGATATGGCCGGCCCAGGGCGCACGCAGGCCCTTGGCCATATAGAAGGCCGGGCCGCCGCGATACTGGCCATGGGCATTGCGGGTCTTGTAGAGCTGGGCAAGCGTGCTTTCGGCATAGGCCGTGGCCATGCCGACCAGCGCCACCATCCACATCCAGAAGATCGCGCCGGGACCACCCAGATAGAGCGCCACCGCAACCCCGGCCAGATTGCCGGTCCCCACGCGAGAGGCGAGGCTGGTGCACAATGCCTGAAAGGGCGAGATACCGGCTTTGTCGCCTTCGGCCGAGCCGAGCACGGCGCGGAACATTTCGGGGAAATGCCGGATCTGGACGAAGCCGAGGCGGATGGTGAAAAACACCCCCACCGCCAGCAGCCCATAGATCAGCAGATAGCCCCACAGGATGTCGTTCAGAAAATTGATAAGGCTGTCCATGCGGCCGGACCTTTCATGAGGTCGGGCTTCTGGCTCAGCTTGACGCGGTCTTCTGGCCCGCCCCGATCATTTGACCGCAGAAGCGAGGCGGTTGCCAGTGTCGCGGCATCTGTGTCGTGCATTATAACCGTCATGCGCGCGTCATGAGACATAACCATCATGCGCGCGTCATGAGACGCCGGCCGGCCGGCCGGCTGGCATCCCATGAGCGGTGGCGTGGATCAGAACAGGTTGAAGCTGTCGCCGGTGATCGAGACCGGCCAGCGGCCGCGTTCATAAAGGCGGAATTTGAGCGCGAAGGGGTGATCCTCGTCGAAGCCGGCGGCCAGCACCAGGGCGGCCAGATGGCAGGCCTGCACCGCATGGCCGGCGGCGGCGCGGGCCAGCGCCTCATCGTCCAGCCCGCCGACCCGCATCGACAGCACGGCGGCCGGGCCGACCAGCGACGCCGCCTGATGGGCGACATGGGCCAGCGCCACCTCCAGCGCCTCCTCGTCGGTCAGCTCCAGCGCGGTTTCATGGGCGACGGCGCGGAGATGTTCCTCCTCTTCCCAGGCCGGGCTCTGCATGTCATGGGCTTCGGCGACATCGGCCGCCTCGATCCAGTTGCCGACCGGCACCACAGCGGTGCCGGGAAAGCCCAGCGCCGACAGATAGTCTTCGGCCGCGGCACGATCGTCGGCATCGACCTTGTCGCCGACCCGCTGAAACCACGGGATCGCCTCCAGCATGCGCGCGAAGCGGGCAACTGCCGCCAGGGCCGGATGGTCGGCCAGGGGGTGATCGGGGTCGAAGCCGGTCTCGTCGTCGTCGTCGAAATCGTCAGGGATGCGGGGCATGATACCTTGCGGGCAGATGGGGAGGGGGTGTGGTCAGGCAGCCGTGCTGTGCGACACCGCGCGCGCGGCCGCGGCCTCGCCGAAGGCCTGAAGGATGGCGGCATGGTCGCCATCGATGCGCCAGAGCGCCTCGGGATGCCACTGCACGCCCAGTACGAAGCGGCGCCCGGGAAGGCTTGCCGCCTCGACCACGCCATCGGCGGCAGTGGCCTCAACCACCAGCGATGGTGCCAGCCGGTCGATCGCCTGATGGTGCAGGGAATTGACCATCATCGTGGTCCGGCCGCCCAGACTGCGCTGAAGCATGCCGCCGGTCACCACCGTGACCGGATGGGCATGACCGAAGCGTTCCTCCCAGGGCCGGGTGCCGTCGTCGCGATGATCCATCATTCCCGGCACCTCGTGGACATGCTGATGCAGCGTGCCGCCCAGGGCCACGTTCAGTTCCTGATGGCCCCGACAGATGGCGAGCAGCGGCAGATCGCGGTCGATCGCCGCGCGGATCAGCGGCAGGGTGGTGGCATCGCGCGCCGCATCGCCCTTGTTGCCGGGCCGCGGTGCCGGGCCGCCATACAGCGCCGGATCGACATTCGATGTGCTGCCGGTGACCAGGATGCCGTCGACTATGCCAAGGAGCTGGTCGATATCGATGCCGTCGCCCAGCGCCGGCACGATCAGCGGCATGCCGCCGGCCCCTTCGGCCGCGGCTTCGACGTATTTCATGCCGGCGGCATGGAAGGGGCTGCCTTCCACCGGCTTGATGCAGGCGGTGACCGCGATCACCGGGCGCCGGCCGGTGCGGACGACAGTGGGGGCGGGCATGGATGACGGGTGCGACACGGGTGCTGACCTGTTGAGGGCGCGAAGGCCGGTGATCACCGGGCGGTGGCGGTGGCGGACGCAGGGGCTGTGATTGACAGGGCGGCCCCCAGGCGCCGGCGGCGGATGGTGTACCAGCCGGCCATGGCCAGACCGCGCGCCGCGAACAGGCCGAGGAAGGCGATCCACAACCCGTCCGCCCCCATGATATCGGGTAGAAGCAGCGCCGGTCCAAGATGGATTGCGAAGGCCAGCAGCATGGCATCGCGCATGGCACCCGACCAGGTGGCGCCGATGAACACGCCGTCGAGCCAGACACAGGCCCAGGCGACGAGCGGCAGCGCCACCGCATAGGGCAGAAGCGACAAGGCCAGCGCACGCACCGGCGCCAGATCGGTCAGCGCCCGGATCAGCCACGGCCCGCCGACCGCGAAGGCCAGCGCCGCCACCAGCCCCAGGCCCAGCGTCCACAGGCCGGTGACCCGCACCGCCCGGTCGAAGCCTGCCATGTCGCCGGCCCCAAGCGCCCGGCCGGCCAGGCTTTCGGCCGCATAGGCCATGCCATCCAGGCCATAGGAGGCGATGGTGAGGAAGGTGAGCAGCAAGGCCGTGGCGGCAAGCGTGTTGGTGCCGAGCCGCCCGGCCAGACTCATGAACAGCGCGAAGCTGCCGATCAGCAGCAGCGTGCGGACGAAGATATCGCCATTGACCCGCGCGAAGCGCGCCAGCGCCGGCCAGTCGGTCAGCCGTGCCATATCGGGCCGCAGCCGGTGGCGGCGCGCCAGATGGCGGAAGGCTGCGGCCAGCCCGATCAGGCAGCCGGTCCATTCGGCGATGGCGCTGGCCAGCGCCACACCGGCAAGCCCCATGCCCAGCCACAGCGCCAGCACCACATCCAGCCCGGCATTGACGATGTTGGTGGCCAGGATCATGGCCAGCGGCAGCCGGGCATCGCCCCGGCCCACGAACCAGCCGACCAGCACCAGCACCGCCAATGCCGCCGGCAGCCCGGCCAGACGGATCAGGATATAATCGCCCGCCAGCGCCGCCACCGCCGGCGGCGGCCCGAAGACCCGGACCAGCGGCCCCAGGAATCCAGCCGCCAGCGCCGACAGCACGATGGCGGCGATCAGCCCGGCGGCAAGCCCGCGCCACAGCACCGCCGCCTCTTCGGCCAGATCGCCGCGACCGCTGGCGGCGGCGGCGAGGCCGGTGGTGCTCATCCTGAGGAAGCCGGCGCCCCAGGCCAGATAGGCGACGAGTTGGCTGCCGATGGCGGCGGCAGCCAGCGGTGTCGCACTGCCCAGATGTCCGGCAACGCCGGTGTCGACCGCGCCCAGGGCCGCGATCGACAGGTTCGACAGGATCATCGGCCCGGCGATCGCCCACACCGCCCGGCTGGTGATGTCCGGTCCGGCCGTGGCGGCCGCCTGCCCGGACGTCATCGTCACTTGGTCGAGCGGTCGAACCGGTTGAACACGAACAGGTCACGGCTGAGCGTGGGATCGAGCCGGACATTGCTGAGGGTGACGCGGGTGACGCCGCGCTGCGGATCGGTCACCACCCATTGGCGCAGCGCCACCGGATTGTCGGTGAAGATCAGGCTGAGCGATCCCAGATCGGGATTTTCGGCATCGCGCACGGTGATCGAGAACGCGCCGGCCTCGCGGGTGTAGCCGCCGAATTCCAGCAGCGGATCGTCGAAATCGAAGGTCTCGCGGGTCAGCAGTCCGGCCGGGGTCTGGCTGAGCGGGATATAGGAGGGCTGGTCGAGCTTGCGGTCGTAATGGACCAGTTGCGAGCCGTTGGCGACGATCAGCTGATCGACCGGCGGGTCATATTCGACCCGCAGCCGGCCGGGCCGCGACAGATAGAAGGTGCCTTCCGAGGTGGCACCGTCGGGGGCGACCTGCACGAAATGCGACTGAAGCCGGCGGAAGCTGTTCAGATAGCGTTCCGCCTGTTCGATGTCGCGGCGCGCTTCGCTGGCGGCGGCGGGCGGTGGCGGCGCCTTGGCTGCTGCCGCCGCTGCCGGCTTCTGCTGGGCGGCTGCCGGCTGGATGGCCGCGGCGGCCGCCGCGATGACAAGCACTGCCAGTCGTGATGCGACCCGCGCGGCCATGGGGCTGGTGGCCCTGGGGCTGCTGCGGTGAGCGTGCCTGCGGACGGACATCAGGGGGATACTCCTCGATTGCGCGCTCAGTCGGCGCCCTGCTCGCCGAGCAGAACCTCCCGGCGACCGGTGCGGTCGGCCCGGCTGACGACACCTTCATTCTCCATGCGCTCGATCAGCCGCGCCGCCCGGTTATAGCCGATCTGGAGGTGGCGCTGAATGAAGCTGGTCGAGGCCCGGCGTTCCCTGAGCACGACGGCGAGCGCCTGGTCGTACAGGTCATCCTCGCCACCGCCGCCCCCGGATCCGCTGCCGATCAACTCGGCGGTGGTCGACTGGGCGAGCTCGGGATCGTCGGTCACGGCTTCGATGTAGGATGGCATGCCCTGTTCTTTAAGGGCCCGCACCACCTTCTCGACCTCTTCGTCCGACACGAAGGGGCCGTGCACGCGGGTGATGCGGCCGCCGCCTTCCATGTGCAGCATGTCGCCCTGGCCCAGCAGCTGTTCGGCGCCCTGTTCGCCCAGAATGGTGCGGCTGTCGATCTTGCTGGTCACCTGGAACGAGATCCGGGTGGGGAAATTGGCCTTGATCGTGCCGGTGATGACGTCGACCGACGGCCGCTGGGTGGCCATGATCAGGTGGATGCCGGCCGCGCGCGCCATCTGCGCCAGACGCTGGATCGCGGCCTCGATATCCTTGCCCGCGACCAGCATCAGATCGGCCATCTCGTCGACCACGACCACGATATAGGGCATGGGCTCGGTTTCGAGGCCCTGTTCCTCGAAGACCGGTTTGCCGGTCTCGGCGTCGAAGCCGGTCTGGACCGTGCGGGTCAGCACCTCGCCGGCATCGCGCGCCTCGGCGACACGCTTGTTGTAGCCGCCGATATTGCGCACGCCCAGATTGGACATGGCGCGATAGCGGCCCTCCATCTCGCGCACCGCCCATTTCAGCGCCACCACCGCTTTGCCCGGTTCGGTCACCACCGGTGCCAGCAGATGGGGAATGCCCTCATAGACCGACAACTCCAGCATCTTGGGGTCGATCATGATGAATTTGCACTGATCGGGCGACAGTCGGTAGAGCAGCGACAGGATCATGGTGTTGATCGCGACCGACTTGCCCGATCCGGTGGTGCCGGCGACCAGCAGATGCGGCATCCGCGCCAGATCGGCCACCACCGGCACGCCGCCGATGTCCTTGCCCAGCGCCAGCGCCAGCCGCGATGCGGTGTTCTCATAGCTTTCGCTGGCGAGCAGTTCGCGCAGATACACCGTCTCCCGCCGGGGATTGGGCAGCTCAATGCCGATGGCGTTGCGGCCGGGGATCACCGCCACGCGCGCGGATATGGCGCTCATCGAGCGGGCGATGTCGTCGGCCAGGCTGATCACGCGTGAGGATTTGATCCCCGGCGCGGGTTCCAGTTCGAACAGCGTCACCACCGGGCCGGGGCGGACCTCGACGATCCGGCCTTTGACGCCGTAATCCTCCAGCACCTTCTCAAGCCCGCGCGCCTGTTCGGCCAGCAGGCCCGGATCCTGGCCCTGGCCGCTGCCGCGCGGCGCCAGCGCCAGCAGATCCAGCGCCGGCAGCCGATAATTGCCGCCATCATCCAGGTCCAGCGGGTTGCGGCGGCGGGCCTCGGCGGCGGCGGCCTCGATATTGCGGCGCGGCGCGCCGATGCGCGGGCCTCCCTCGCGGCCGGGGCCATCGGGGCTCGACGCCTCGGCGGCGACAGCCTCGCGGCGGCGCGCCACAGGCGGCGGGGCATCGTCGTCGAAGCGCGGCTCCGACTGGCGACGGCCCTCGGGCTGGCCCTGGCGGGCGAGGCGGGCGGCGCGGCGGCGGTCGCGGGCGGCCGCGCGCGGGTCGCCGTCGTCATCGCCGCGCCGGCCCAACCGGGCAAGCGCGCCACCACCACGGGCAATCAGCCCGGCGCCGGCGGCGATGCCGCCGCCAATGCGCTGCCAGTCGCCCAGCGCCATGCCCGATGCGGCAAACCCGCCCAGAAGGGTCAGGCCAAGGGTGACGACCAGATAGGGGCCAACGCCGATAATGGCGGTCAGGCGCGCATAAAGCAGCATGCCGACGACACCGCCCAGCCCGCTTTCCAGCGGCCAGCCCTCGGGCCGGCCGAAGGCGGCGGCAAGGCCGGCGGTGGTGACCAGGGCCACCGGCAGAATGGTGAGGTTCAGCCACAGCATCGGCAGACCGCGGCCGCGCATCAGCCGCCACGACCAGCCCAGCATCACCAGCGGCAGCATCAGCGCCCCCAGCCCCAGGGCCTGCAGCGACATGTCGGCGAAATAGGCCCCCGACAGCCCCAGCAGGTTGTTGACCAGCGGGAATTCCGAGGTGTTGTTCAGCGACGGGTCGGTCGGGTCATAGCTTGCGAGCGCCAGAATCAGGCACAGCGCCGCCGCGGCGACGCACAGGCCGCCGGCCACGCCGCCCAGACGTGCGAACACACCCGCGGCGCCGGCGGGCAGGAAGCGGTTGGTCCGGGCGTTTCCGGTCAAGCGTGCGGCCATGGGGTTCCGGGCGTTTCTGGGGGATGCGTGATGCGTGCGAACGGGGGCGGGGCAGGTGGCGGCCGGGTGATCATCCAGCCAGGGTGCGGGCGATACGGGCCAACCCATCCTCCACGACATCGGGTGTGTGGACCAGAGCGATGCGGATATAGCGGGCGCCGGGATTGTCGGCGGGGAAGCCGTGGGCAGGGTTGCCGTCGCGGGCGATATAGCCGCCGGGCAGCACTTTGATGCCGGCCTCGGCCCACAATCTGCGGGCGGCGGCCTCGCCATCGCCGACATCGGCCCAGGCGAAGAACCCGCCCGCCGGCACCTGCCAGCCGAAGGCCGGCCCCAGGATGCGGCCGGCGGCAGCCATGCACTGGCGATAGCGCGCGCGCCCGGCCGCGACATGATCCTCGTCGTCCCAGAGTGCTGTGGCGGCGGCCATCAGCGGTGGCGCCAGGAAGCCGGTGGAATAGGTCCGCATCCTGAGCAGCCCGGCGATCAGCCGCGGGTCGCCGGCGATGAAGCCGGCGCGCAGACCCGGCGCGCCCGATCGCTTGGACAGCGAATTGACCACCAGCAGATTGTCGAGGCCAAGCCCGCGGCGGGCCGCAACCTCCAGCAACCCCACCGGCGGCGTGTCGGTCCAGATTTCGGAATAGCATTCATCGGCGATCAGCACCGCGTCATGAGCGCGGGCCAGATCGATCAGCGCCGCCATGCGGTCTTCCGTCATCACCGTGCCCTGCGGATTGGCGGGCGAGCAGATGATGGCGGCACTCGCCCGGCGCCACAGCCCGGTATCGACCGCGGCCAGATCGGGCTGAAAGCCATTTTGCGCGGTGGCGGGCACGAAGACCGGTTCGGCCCCGGCCATCACAGCACCACCGGCATAGACCTGATAGAACGGGTTGGGCATCAGCACTACCGGCTGTGCCCCGTCCTTGCGCTCAGGCGTCACGGCCTGAATGGCGGCGAACAGCGCCTCCCGCGTGCCGGCGGCGGCCAGGATGCCGGTTTCGGGGTCGAGAAAGCCGTCGGGCAGACCGAAGCGCCGACTGGCCCAGCCGGCCATCGACCGGCGCAGCGCCACTGTGCCGGCCACGGCCGGATAGCGGCCGAACCCGTCATGGTCTGCGGCGACGATCCGGTTGATCAGATCCGGCGCACCGGCCTGGGGTTCGCCCAGCGACATCATCAGCGGCGGACGGCCGGCAGGCGGGGTCAGCCCGGAAAGCAGCGCATCCAGCCGGCGGAACGGATAGTCGGTGAGGCTTGCGAGCCGGGGATTGAGCATGGAGCGGGCGACCGTTGCTGACCGGGGGCTTGTCAAGGCGGTGGTTGATTTCACCGTGCGAGGGGCACCTTACGGCGCATAAGTGCCACGCCGCAAGAGCAGACGCCCCGGCCTTCGATTGAAGGCCGGGGCGTCATCCCGTCAGCGGTCGCCAGGACCGGTCGCGGGGTTGATGTTACATGGTCTGCGAGCCGCGCCCGAACTCAGGGTAGGCTTCCAGGCCGAGTTCCGCCTTGTCGAGGCCACCATGTTCGACCTCTTCCGAGACCCGGATGCCGATGGTGAACTTGATCAGCAGCCAGGCGACGGCCGAGAAGATCGCGGTGAAGGCGCCGATGGCGACGATGCCGATGAACTGGGTGACGAAGCTGGCATCGGCATTGGTGATCGGCACGGCCAGCGTGCCCCAGATGCCGGCGACCAGATGCACCGGGATGGCACCGACGACGTCGTCGATCTTCAGCTTGTCGAGCAGCGGCACCGTCAGGCTGGCGAGTACGCCGCCGACCGCGCCGATCAGGATGGCGCCACCGATGGACGGAGTGTCGGGACCGGCGGTGATCGACACCAGGCCGGCCAGCGCGCCGTTCAGCGCCAGGGTGAGATCGACCTTCTTGTAGAGCAGCTGCGACAGGATCATCGACGCGACCACGCCGCCGGCCGCCGCCATGCTGGTGTTGGCGACCACGTTCGACATCGTGGTGGCATCGGCGCCGGTGCCGAGGGCCAGGACCGAGCCGCCGTTGAAGCCGAACCAGCCCAGCCACAGGATGAAGGTGCCGACGGTGGCCAGCGCCAGATTGGAGCCGGGCATCGGGTTGACGCGGCCGTCCTTGGAGTACTTGCCGATGCGCGGGCCGATGATGATGGCACCGACCAGAGCCGCCCAGCCGCCGACCGAATGGACGAGCGTGGAGCCGGCGAAGTCGAGGAAGCCCATCTCGGTCAGCCAGCCGCCGCCCCAGACCCACGAGCCGGTGATCGGATAGCTGATGGTGGTGAGCAGCACGACGAAGAGCAGAAACGCCCACAGCTTGCTGCGCTCGGCGACCGTGCCGGACACGATCGAGGCGGCCGTGGCCACGAACACCATCTGGAAGAACCAGTCGGAGGCCGAGGAATAGGTGCCGGCTTCATAGACGATGGCATCGCCGACCGCGTCGCTCTGCGACCAGATCGCCAGGCTGCCGATCCAGCCGCCATCGACGTTCATGTACATCAGGTTATAGCCGACGAGATAGAAGGTGATGCCGGCGATCGCGAACAGCGAGATGTTCTTCAGCAGGATCGTCGCCACGTTCTTGGTGCGGGCGAGACCGGATTCCAGCATCGCGAAGCCGGCGGCCATCCACATGACCAGCGCGCCGTTCACGATGAACGAGAAGGTGTTCAGAATGTACTGGACCTCAGGGTCCACTTCAGCACGAGCAGGTGCGGCGACAAGTGCCAGCGCGACCGCAGCGAATGCGGCACGCCGGAGATTGGTGACCGTCAGCGCCATCTCTGGTGGTTCTCCTATCTAGCTCAGAGAGCATCCTTGTCGGTTTCGCCCGTGCGGATGCGCACCACGCGCTCCAGATCGAACACGAAGATCTTGCCGTCGCCGATCTTGCCGGTCTGGGCATTGGTCTGAATCGCCTCGATCGCCGCATCGAGAAGATCGTCGTTCAGCGCGACCTCGATCTTCAGCTTGGGCACGAAATTCACTTCGTACTCAGCGCCCCGATAGATCTCGGTCTGGCCCTTCTGACGCCCGTAACCCTTTACCTCGGTCACGGTCAGGCCCTGGATGCCCAGGTCGGTCAGGGCTTCGCGAACGGCTTGCAGCTTGAAGGGCTTGATGATCGCAGAGATCAGCTTCATTGCGCCCTGTTCCTTTCCCCGCAGCCTTGATGTCTGCCACGGCCGGCGCGGGTGCGCCGGCGGTCCGAGGCACTCATCTTCAAGACCCGTGCCAAAATCGTGTCATTGGCGGGTTTCCGCCGATCAAGCCCGAGGGTAGGCCCGGTATGACCATATCCCAGGCAGATAACCCTGCGTTGCAGCGAAGTCCCTGGCTAAAATTTGTGCAGAAATGCCGCTTCTGGACAAATCATGGTCATGGCATCGATCCGGCCGGTGGCCAACCGCCGCCACGGCTGGACTTTTTGGCGGTGAGGTTCGATCTTCACCCCGGCAGGCGCCGGCATCGGGCGCTGCCGCGGATGCGAAGGCCGGATGCGACGCCGGATGCCAGGACAGGGAGACGCACAGCATGAGCGGGACCGGAGCGGCCATGGAAACGGCGGCGGAGTTGATCATCGTCGGGGGTGGTCTGGCCGGTATGACCCTGGCCGTGGCGGCGGCGGCGGCTGGGCTGGATGTCTGCGTGATCGACCGCGACGACCCGGTGGTGCAGCGCGATGCCGGCTTCGACGGCCGGTCGAGCGCCATTGCCCATGGGTCGATGCAGGTTCTGACGGCGATCGGGGTGTGGTCCCATTGCCCAGAGGCCGGCGCCATCGAACAGATCCGGGTGACAGACGGTCCCAGCCTGCTGCATCTGCATTTCGACCATCGCCAGATCGGCGCCGACCCGCTGGGCTGGATGGTCGAGAACCGGCATATGCGCCAGGCACTTGCGGTGCGGGCGGCGGAACTGGGGTCGCGGCTGACGGTGATCGCGCCGGCGCGGGTGGCCTCCGTCGACCGTCAGGGCGCGCGGGCGACGGTGACGCTGGCGGACGGGCGCCGTCTGCGCGCGCCGCTGGTGATCGCGGCCGACGGCCGCCGGTCGCGGCTGCGCGACGATGCCGGCATTCCGGTCACTGAATGGGCCTATGATCAGGCGGGGCTGGTGTGCACCGTGGCGCATGACCTGCCGCATCAGGGCATCGCCCATGAACGCTTCCTCACCCCCGGACCATTCGCCATCCTGCCGCTGGCGGGCGACCGGTCGTCGATCGTGTGGACGGAACGCACGGCCGAGGCCGAACAGATCATGGCGCTGGACGATGACCGGTTCGTCGAGGAGCTGGCTGCCCGCTTCGGCGGCTTCCTGGGCGGTTTGCGGCTGGTGGGGCCGCGGTTCTCCTATCCCCTGGCGCTGACGCTGGCACGGCGGTTCATCGATCACCGGCTGGCGCTCATCGGCGATGCCGCCCATGCCATTCACCCGATCGCCGGCCAGGGCTTCAATCTGGGCATCCGCGATGTGGCGGCCCTGGTCGAGGTTCTGGTCGATGCCCGCCGCCTGGGCGGCGATATCGGCAGCCCCGAGGTTCTGGCACGGTACGAACGCTGGCGGCGCACCGACACCATGGCGCTGGTGGTGGCGACCGACGGCCTGAACCGGCTGTTTTCCAACGATCTGCCGCCGCTGCGGCTGGCGCGTGATCTGGGGCTGGCGGCGGTGAACCGGCTGGGGCCGGTGAAGCGGCTGGCGATGCGCCACGCAATGGGAGAGCTGGGCCGGCTGCCGGCGCTGGTGCAGGGGCGGATGCCCTGAGCGGCGGCATGCCGGCCATTCGCAATGATGCGTAGATGAGGATGCGATCATGACTGTGGAGAAGGTGGCCCTGATCACCGCCGGCGGCAGCGGCATGGGGGCCGATGCCGCCCGCAGGCTGGCGGCGGACGGGTTCCGCATCGGCATTCTGTCGTCGTCGGGCAAGGGGGAGGCGCTGGCCGCCACGCTTGGCGGCTTCGGCGTGACCGGATCCAACCGCGCGGTCGCGGATCTGGAACGGCTGGTGGCGGGTGCGGTCGACCGCTGGGGCCGGGTGGACGTGCTGGTCAATTCCGCCGGTCACGGCCCGAAGGGCGCGGTGCTTGAGATCGCGGACGAGGACTGGCATCTGGGCATGGAGGTGTATCTGCTGAACGTGGTGCGCCCGACCCGGCTGGTGACGCCGCTGATGCAGGCTCAGGGCGGTGGATCGATCATCAACATCTCGACCTTCGCCGCCTTCGAGCCCGACCCGCTGTTTCCAACCTCCGGCGTGTTCCGGGCGGGGCTTGCCGCGTTCACCAAGCTGTTCGCCGACCGCTATGCCCCCGACAACATCCGCATGAACAACATTCTGCCCGGCTTCATCGACAGCCTGCCGGAAAAGCAGGACCGCCGCGACCGCATCCCGCTGGGCCGCTATGGCCGCGCCGCCGAGGTGTCGTCGCTGATCGGCTGGCTGGCATCGGAGGATGGCGGCTATATGACGGGTCAGAACCTGCGGATCGACGGCGGCCTGACCCGCTCGGTCTGATCCCGGTCGCTCTGAGGCCATCCGTGCCCGGCACACGCGGCCGCCCCTGCGAAGATATGCCCTTGACCTCAAGTTGACTTGAAGTTGCACAGTGACTGGCATCGATGGTCCGACCAGGAGATGCCGCATGACCGCTCCCCTCAAACCCCCGGCGCGCAGACCGGTGATGATCGCGCTCGCCGGCGCCATGTTGCTGGCGGCCCTTGGCAGCAGTATCGCCGCGGTGGCATTGCCGACCCTGGTGCGGGCATTCGCCACATCGGCCGCCGCCGTGCAGTGGGTGGTGCTCGCCTATCTTCTCTCCATCACGATAACCATCGTGAACCATCGTGCTGGCGGGAAAGCTTGGCGACATGATCGGCCACCGACGCAGTCTGGTGATCGGCCTTGTCGTGTTCTGCGGCGCCTCGATCCTGTGTGCCGTGGCCCCGACCCTGAGCGTGCTGATTGCCGGCCGCGGGCTTCAGGGCATCGGCGGTGCCGTCCTCATGGCCATGCCGCTGTCGATCGCGCGGGAGGTGGTTGCGAAGGATCGGATCGGATCGGCGATGGGCCTGTTCGGAACGATGTCGGCCATCGGCACCGCGCTGGGGCCATCGCTGGGGGGCATGCTCATCGCCGGCTCCGGCTGGCGGATGGCCTTTGTGATGCTGGCGATATCGGGGGCCTGTGTGCTGGCGCTTACCCTTCGGGCGGTCCCGGCGGCCGCCACCGGCAGCGCAGCCTCACCCCGGCGGCTGGACTGGCCCGGCGCGGCGGTGCTTGCCGTCACGCTGATGCTGTATGCGCTGGCAACCATGGGGGGCACGACCGGTCTTGCCCTGCCGCGGGGATCGCTGCTGGCACTGGCCTGTGTGGCGCTGGCGGTTTTCATGCGCATCGAGGCGCGCGCCGTGTCGCCCCTGGTGCCCCTGGCTCAACTGCGCGACCGCAGAACCGCCATATCGCTGACGATGAACCTGCTGATCGCCACGGTCATGATGGCGACACTGGTGGTCGGGCCATTCTATCTGTCGTTCGGCCTGGGTCTGGGCGAGGTCGCCACCGGCCTCGTTATGGCGATCGGGCCACTGACCGCCGCCGTCTCAGGGGTGCCGGCGGGGCGCCTGACCGACCGCATCGGCGTGCCCGCCACGTTGATGCTGGGCCTGATCCAGACCACCATCGGCCTCATCTGCCTGGCCTGCCTTCCCCGGCTGCTGGGAGTTGTGGGATATGGTCTGGCCCTGGTGCTGTTGACGCCCGGCTTCCAGCTGTTTCTGGCGGCCAACAACACCGCCGTCATGCTGGGTGCTGCGGACGCGCGGCGCGGCATGCTGTCGGGGTTGCTGGGGTTGTCGCGCAATCTGGGCTTCATGACCGGGGCATCCGTCATGTCCGGCCTGTTCATCGCCATCCTGGGTCCACAAGGGATCTCCGGCAGCACGCCGGCCGGGATTGCCGATGCCTTCACCGCCACATTCCTGGCGGCGGCGGGCTTGAGCGGGGGCGCGCTTCTGATTGCGATCTCGGGCAGCCATGACCGTCCCCGGTATCCGGGATGGCGGCGGCCGGTGGTTCCTGCTAGTGATGAAGCGCCGTCGACTGGAACGGCTCACCCGGCGGCCCACGACCAGCGGTCGCCGCACGAAGGATGCCCCCCGCAATGACCCCACACGCCACGACCCGGGCGCTGCCGCAGCGGAGCCCTTCGCAGTCGGCTCCGGCAGCACGCCCGGCGACAACATCGCGCCCGGCGGCGACGGCACGACCCGCGACAACGGCACGGCCGGCGCCGTCACGACCGGCACCATCACGCCCGGCGGGCCCCGCCGATATCGCGGTGCCCGTCCGGCGCGGCCGCACCTTTCGCGGCCCTGGCACAGGCACGGGCACCGGCACCCGCATTCCCCGGCGCCGCAACCGCGCGCGCTGAACCGCAGCGGCCGGGCAGCGGTTCAGCGGTTCAGTCGCGGCTGAGCCCGGCGGCGGTGAGGCCGTCCAGATAGGCCTGCCAGCGCTGGTCATGCTCGCGCGCCAGCTGGGCCAGAAAGCCCCAGCCATAGATGCCGGTGGAATGGCCGTCATCGAACACCAGCCGCACCGCGTAATTGCCCACCGGCTGAACGTCGGTGATGCCGACCCGGCGCTTGCCGCCGGGAATGCGCTTCTGGCCCGGCCCATGGCCCTGAACCTCGGCCGAGGGGCTTTCCACGCGCAGATATTCGGCGCCCAGGCGGATGGTGTCGCCGCCCTCATAGGTCACCTCCAGCACCCGTTCCGACCGCTTCAGCCGGATCTCGACCGGCCAGGGCGTGGCCCCCGGTCCTGCGGGCGTTGCCGATCCTGCGGACGTTGCCGGATGCGGGTGGTGATGGTGGCCGTGGTCGTGGGTGTGGGACCCGGTCATGGCATCAGGCTCCGGGGACATCGTCGAGGGTGCGGGCTTCGTCGATCAGCATGATCGGAATGCCGTCGCGGATCGGGTAGGCGAGCTTGGCGGCATCGCTGATCAGCTCCTGATGCGCGGCATCATAGCGCAGCGGCTCCCGCGTCATCGGGCAGACCAGAATTTCCAGCAGGCGCGGGTCGATCGCGGCCGGCTGCGGCGTGGTGTTCTCGCTCATGGAAAGGCTCCTCGATACGGGGGGATCTCAATGCCGGGGCGCGTCTTCGTCCTCGTCGCCGGTATGCAACGCCATCTCGATCATGTCGAGGATCAAGTCGGCGCGCTCGGTCAGGCCGGCGGCCTCCAGAAGTGCCTGCTTCTCGGCTTCCGAGAACGGGCAGATCATCGCCAGCGACGTGATCAGCGCCTGATCGGAGGCGGCTTCGATCGCGTCCCAGTCGGCCGACAGTCCCTGCTGGTCGAAATAGAGCTTCAGGCGCGCGGTCAGGCGTCGACGGTCGATGCTGGCCGCCGGCTGCTCGCGGCGATCGGCGGCGAAGCTCTGGAAATCGGTCCGGACCTGACGATAGGGGGTGGTGGCCGACAATTCCTCGACCACCCGGAAACGGGCGACGCCGGTCAGGGTGATCAGATAGCGGCCATCGCCGCTTTCCTGGAAGCTGCTGATCCGCCCGGCGCAGCCGACACCATAGATGTCGGGCGCGCCCTGTGCGGCGGCGGCGGTGCCCAGATTGGTGCCGATGCCGGCGCGCTGCGGCTGCACCATGCCGATCAGCCGGTGGCCACCCAGTGCGTCATCGATCATTGCCAGATAGCGCGGCTCGAAGATGTTGAGCGGCAACCGTCCGCCCGGCAGCAGGATCACCCCGCCCAGCGGGAAGATCGGCAGCACCGGCGGCAGGGTATCGGCATGGGCGCGGGTCATGGGAGGCACGTCACTCTGTCCCGGCTCGGCGTGGGCGGGTGATGCAGGCGGCCGGCCCCTTCAGGGGCCGGCCCGGGACGGGTCCGCGGCGCGCCGAACGCCACGCGGACCTCGCCGCCGGAGCCTGCGGGAGGCTGGGGCGGATCAGGCGAACAGGATCGAGGTCAGCTTGCGCCGGCCGCTCTGGGCGACAGGATCCTTGGGGCCCAGGGCCTCGAAGATCTCGAACAGCTGAGTGCGGGCGGCGCCTTCGTTCCAGTCGCGGTCGCGGCGCACGATGATGAGCAGCTGATCGATCGCCGCCTTCGCGTCGCCATCGGCATACAGCGCCATGGCCAGTTCCAGGCGGGTGGCATGATCGTCGGGATCGGCGTCGAGCTTCGCCTCAAGCTCGGCGGTCTCGCCGGCGCCGGCGGCCTTCTCGGCCAGATCGATGGCGGTGCGGGCCTGAACCAGATGCGGGTCGTTCTGCACCTCGTCGGGCGCATGGGCCAGAACCTCGCGGGCCTTTTCCAGATCGCCCATCCGGACATAGACCTGGGCGAGCCCGCCCAGCGCCTCGGTGCGGCTGGGATCGGCCTGCAGCACCTGAGTGTAAAGTCCGCCGGCCATGCGCACATCGCCGGTCTTCAACTGCTCGGCCGCCTGGACCAGCGCCTCGTCGATCATCCGGGTTTCGTCGTCGCCGCCGGCGCGCAGCAGGTTGTCGACGAACTGGCGGATCTGGCTTTCAGGCAGCGCACCCATGAATCCGTCGACCGGCCGGCCGCCGACGAAGGCATAGACCGCCGGGATCGACTGGATGCGCATCTGCTGGGCCAGTTCCGGGTTCTCGTCGATGTTCATCTTGACGAGCCGGACCTTGCCCTTGGCCGCGAGCACCACCTTTTCGATGATCGGGGTCAGCTGCTTGCATGGGCCGCACCAGGGGGCCCAGAAATCCACGATGACCGGCTGATCACGCGAGGCTTCGATGACGTCGGCCATGAAGTGCGCGGTGTCGGTATCCTTGATCACGTCCGCCGGAGCGCCGGCGCTGGCGCCGCCGATGATCGTCTGCATGGCTGAGGTTCCGTTCTTTTGCAATACGGGGCCGATCGGGGGTCGAGGACAGATCGCGGCCCGTGGCTGGCATGGCGAAACTTTGCCCGTGACCGGTTCGGCGCCGGCCACGGCCTGCCGGTTGTAGCATGAAAGATGGCACGACGCGCGGCCCGAGCAAGCCCCCCGGCCGTCGACAGCCCAGATCAATGACAGGCCGGCGCGGCGCGGGCGCTATGCCGCCGGCGCCGTGTCGAGATCGACGATGGCAACCGCATGGCCGGTGCTTTCGGCGAAACGCGGCAGATCGGCGCTGGCGATGACGGTGGAGGCATCGTTGAACAGCGGATGGGCGTTCATGGTGGGGCTGGCCAGAATGGCGCGGTCGAGCGCGAAGCTCACCCGGCCTTCGGTGTCGTTGATCAGCGCGAAGGGTGTGACCGACCCCGGCGTCACGCCCAGAACCTCCATCAGCAGGTCGGGCTTGCCGAAGGATAGCCGCCCGGCACCCAGCAGCGCCTGCAACCGCTTCAGATCCACCCGCCGATCGGCGGCGACGGTGGCGAGATACAGGTCACCGCGCTTGTCCTTCAGGAACAGGTTCTTGACGTGCAGGCCGGGCACATGGCCGGTCGCGGCATCGGCTTCCTCCACCGTGAACACCGGCGGATGGTCGAAGGTCTGATGGGCGATCGACAGGTGGTCGAGGTGGGCTATGAGATCGGCGCGGCTGGCGGGCATGGCGTGGGTGCGGTCCGGGCAGTTGGCAGGGGCGACGGCAGATGATGCCGGTTGCGCCGGCGGCGGGCAAGGTTGCCGGCCGTAAAACCAGGCCGGCCGGCGCGGAGATGCGCCGGCCGGCGGGGCGGTGACGAGGTGACGGAGAGCCTCAGGGCTGTGCCGCGTATTTGGCCACCAGATCGCGGGCCTCGGCGAGCAGCGCCTCGCCATCGATGCCGCGTTCGGCCATGCGCGCGACCCAGGCCCTGGCGACCTCGTCGCCGACTGCCCTGAAGCGGGCGGTTTCCTCAGGCGTCAGGCGGATGACCTCGTTGCTGGCGGAGGCGCTGACCGCCTCCAGAACCGGCGCGTCGGCCTGATCCATCACCCGGCCGATGGCACGTGCTTCCTTGATGCCGGAATTGGCGTCGATCACCGCCTTCAGGTCGTCGGGCAGGGATGTGTAGCGGGCCTCGTTCATCGCCACCAGCATCATGGTGGTGTAGAGCGCGTTGTCGCCGGCGAAGAAGGAATGCTTGTGCAGCAGTTCCTGAAGCCGCAGGGCGCCGATGGCTTCCAGCGGCAGCACGGTGCCGTCGATCACGCCGCGTGACAGCGCCTCAGGGGTCTGCGGCACCGGCATGCCCACAGGCTCGGCACCCAGCGCCTGAATGAAGCTGTTGATCATGCGTGAGGGCCCGCGCAGTTTCAGGCCCTGCATATCCTCAGGCGTGCGCACCGCCCGGTCGCGGGTGTGGATCAGGCCCGGGCTGTGAACATGGGCCGCGATCACCTTCACGCCGGCGAAACGCTCGGTCAGATGGCGCATCGCGAAGTCATGCGCGGCCTGGCTGGTGATTTCAGCCGAGCGCGGCAGGAAGGGCAGGTCGAAGACCTCGGCCTCAGGGAAGCGGTCGGGGGTATATCCCATCACCGTCCAGATGATGTCGGCCTGACCCGATCGTGCCTGATCGAACAGCGCCGGCGGCGTGCCGCCCAATTGCATCGCCGGATAGATCTTCACCTCGATCCGGCCCTGCGACTGTTCCTCGACCCGCTTCTTCCAGTCGCTGAAATAATGGACATGGACCGGCGATGTCGGCGGAAAGAAGTGGTGCAGGCGCAGCGTCACATCGGCCGCGGCGGCGGAACCGGCCGTGATGGCGGCAAGGCCGATGCCGGCCACGGCGGCTTTCAGCGCCCGCGCGCCGCGGCGCCAGGCGGTGATCGTGCTGGTCATGGGTGGATCCCTCCCTCTTGTGCATGTCGGGCGCGGCCTCGTTCACTGGAACGCGCTCCGGCGGTGATGGCACGGTCAGCCGACCGCGAAGACCTCGATCTCGACCCTGGACGCCAGACGGCGGCCACGGGCGATGAACATCGTCCGATTGACCCAGGCGAGCGGTTCGGCGCCGCTGCGCATCTGCGGCGTGGTGCGGAAATAATAAAGTGCCGGGTCGACATCCTCGCCGGCGGCAACCCGGGCCAGAACCTCGGGGGGCCCGTGGCGCATGCCGGGGTTGCGGATATCGATCAGGGCCTCGATGTCGAGCGCCACGCCGTCGACATGGGTGATCGCCAGGGTGTAGCGGGCCTCGATCTCGGCCAGGCCGTCGGGGCGCACGGTCTGCCAGTCGGCGCCACCCGGCAGCACCCGGCCGTGCAGCCGGGCGCCGGTCACCGTGCCGCCGATGATCGGGATCACCCGGCGCAGGCCATCGGAAAAACTGCCCAACTCGTGCGGCCGGTCGATCACGGCCTCGATCAGTGCCACGGGCGTCAGCGTCGGCGGCGTGGGCGGAAAGCGGGTTTCGGTCATGGGGTGCCTGTCAGTACAGGGCGCGCATCAGCCCCAGCGTGATCGCGGGGAAGGCGACCAGCAGGATGATGCGCAGGATGTCGGAGACCAGGAACGGGATGACGCCGGCGAAGGCGTCACGCATCGGCGTGCCCCCCGACATGGCGTTGATGACGAACACGTTCAGGCCCACCGGTGGAGTGATCATCCCCACTTCCACCACCAGGGCCAGGATGCCGAACCAGATCGCGGTGTCGGCGGGGCTCATGCCGAAATCCAGCGTCATGATCAGCGGATAGAAGATCGGCACGGTCAGCAGGATCATCGACAGGCTGTCCATGATGCAGCCCAGCACCAGATAGAGCAGCAGGATAGCGGCCAGGATCATCACCGGGGGCAGGTCCAGGCCGCCGATGGCGTCGGCCGCCTGCATCGGCAGGCCGGTCAGGGCCAGGAAACCATTGAAGGCGGCGGCACCCAGCACGATCATGAAGATCATCGCCGTGCCCGATGCGGTCTCGAAGATCGCCTCGCGCAGCGCGCCACCCGTCAGCCCGCCGCGTGCCCAGGCGAGCAGGCCGGTTGCGGCGGCGCCGACCACCGCCCCTTCCGTTGGCGTGAACACCCCGGCATAGATGCCGCCGATCACCGTGGTGAAGATCAGCACCACCGGCCAGATCCGGATCAGCCCGCTGATCCGCTGCCGCCAGGGCACCCGCGCGGCCGGTGGTGCGCTCGCGGGGTTGAGCGCCACATGCGCCCGGATCGCCAGCATATAGCCCAGCGCCGCCAGCACGCCCGGCACCAGGGCCGCGATGAACATCCGGTCGATGTTCTGGCCGGTCAGCACGGCATAGATCACCAGCACCACCGAGGGCGGGATCAGAATGTCCAGCGTGCCGCCGGCGGCGAGCGCACCGGTTGCCAGACTGTCGTGATAATCATGGCGGCGCATTTCCGGCAGGGCCACCCGGGTCATGGTGGCGGCGGTGGCGAGCGACGAGCCGCAGATCGAGCCGAAGGCCGCACAGGCACCGATGGTGGCCATGGCCAGCCCGCCGCGACGATAAGTCGCGGGCGGCGCCGAACAATAGCCGCGACAGACCGGCGCGGCCGGCGAAGGCGCCCATCAGCAGGAACAGCGGCACGATCGACAAGGCGTGGTTGGAAAACTGCTCGACCGGCAGGGTCGACAGCCCGGCCATGATCCCGATCGGCCCGGCGATGGCGATGCTGCCCAGGATGCCGGCAACCAGCATGGCCAGCCCCACCGGCACCCTCAGCGCCATGGCGACAAGCAGGCCGGCGATGCCGACCAGGCCGATGGCCAGATCGCTCATCGCCCGGCCCCCCGCAGCGCTGCGTGATCGGTGGCGCCGATCCCGGCCGCGGCGACCTCCGCCTCGGCCACCTCGGCTTCTGTCTGTGGCACGGCGCCCAGCATTGTATGGGCCAGGGTCGAGAGGCAGGCGAGGGTGGTGAGCGCCATGAAGGCCACACCCGGTACATAGACCCACCATTGCGGCAGGGCCAGGATCATCGTGGTCTCGCCATAGGTGAGGCGTTCATCCAGCCCCACGCTCAGCCGCCAGCACAGCAACGCGGCGGTGGCGGCGAAGATCAGATCGGCGGCGACACCCAGTATCCGCCGCGCGACCGGGCCTGCGCGCATGGTGAACAGATCGACCGTGACATGGGCGCGGGCCAGTTGCGCCTGGGGCAGAAAGCAGAACACGGCCATGGCCGTGCCCATCTCGACCAGTTCGAAATCGCCCGGCACCGGGCCAAGGGTGATGCCGGCGATGGTGGTGTTCAGAAACCAGCGGCCGATGATGCTGATCACCGACATGGTGGCGATGGCGATCAGCACCGCCCCACCCAGCAGGGCCAAGCCACGGCATGTGGCCCGCAACAGCCGGTCTGCCCCATGCCAGCGGATCGGGTGGCAGGATGCCCTTGTGGTGGATGGTGGGTGGCGTGCCGGACCGCACACCACGCCCCTCGCCGCGCGCTTGGCGCGCCGAGGGCTTTGCCCTCGACATGGGGCGGGTCTCCTCCCTGGACATGCGGGCCTGGACATGCGGGATGTGTCTCCCGCTTTGGTCCGCGATCGCCAGTGGCTGGCGTCAGACCAGATTCCGGCGTCAAAATTTGGCGAGCAATGCCCGCAGCGTGACCTTCTCGTCGTCGGTCAGGCGGGCCGACACCCGGTCGTCATGGGCGCGGATGCGGCGGATCAACTCATCCAGCACGGTGTTGCCATGACCGGTCAGTGCCAGTTCATTGACCCGGCGATCGCCCGGCACGCTCAACCGCTGGACCAGCCCGGCACGTTCCAGCCGGTCGACCAGGGTCATGGTTCCCGACCGGGCAATGCCGACGATGCGCCCCAGGCGGCTCTGGCGCAGCCCGGGATTGTTCCGGATCAGCACCATCGACGAAAACACCGGCGGTGTAATGTCCAGATCCTCGACCGTGGCGAAGAAGTCTTCATAGATGGCGATCTGCGCCCGCCTGAGCGCATAGCCCATCAACTCGCGCAGGACGCCGAACTCGACATCCGCCGGCCATTGCTCGAAGGCATCGCCG
This sequence comes from Tistrella bauzanensis, assembly GCF_014636235.1. Lineage (NCBI taxonomy): Bacteria > Pseudomonadati > Pseudomonadota > Alphaproteobacteria > Geminicoccales > Geminicoccaceae > Tistrella > Tistrella bauzanensis. Next base: position 11,879 of record NZ_BMDZ01000040.1, on the reverse strand, counting down.
CGGCCCGCCGGACGTGGCAGAATCCGTGACGCGGTCTGGCGTCTACCGGCCATGTCTGCTCCCATTCTGCATCCCTCGTCGGTCAGATTAGTGCGCAGCGATGATTGTCGTCAATGCGGATTGTAATGATATCGGACAATCTTTGGATATACCGTTCCCGAATGCCAGAGAGAATGCTGCGACGGCACGGCCCGATCGCAGCCGAGGGAGGAAGGAGCGAAGACAGCCATGAAGGTGATCATCATCGGCGCCGGAATCGGCGGCCTGACCGCGGCGCTGAGCCTGCATGCGGCCGGCATCGAGACCATGGTGTACGAGGCTGTGCCCGAGGTGCGGCCGCTGGGGGTGGGCATCAACCTGCTGCCGCATGCGGTGCGCGAGTTGACCGAGTTGGGGCTGACCGACGAGATGGCCCGGATCGGCGTTGCCACCTCGGCGCTGATCTATACCAACAAGCTGGGCCAGGAGATCTGGCGCGAGGCCCGCGGCCTGGATGCCGGCTATCACTGGCCGCAATATTCCATCCATCGCGGCCATCTGCAGATGCTGCTGTTCGATGTCGCCCGTGCCCGGCTGGGGGCCGACCGGGTGCTGTGCGACCATGCGGCCGCCAGGGTGTCGACCGACGCGCAGGGCATGGCGCGGGTCGATCTGGTGTCGCGCGCCACGGGGGCTGCGCGCGGCCACGACACCGCCGATCTGATCATCGCCGCCGATGGCATCCATTCGGCGGTGCGCGCCCAGTTCCACCCGGATGAAGGCCTGCCGAAATGGAACGGCCGCATCCTGTGGCGGGGGGTGAGCGAGGCAGCACCTTATCTGGATGGCCGCACCATGGTGATGGCCGGCCATCAGGATCAGAAATTCGTCTGCTATCCGATCGATCCGGCGCTGGCGGCGGAAGGGCGGTCGCTGATCAACTGGATCGCCGAGTTGAACCTGCCTGACCGCAAGCTTGAACGCGAGGACTGGAACCGCCCCGGCATGCTGGACGATTTTCTGCCGGCGTTCGCGGGCTGGGATTTCGGCTGGCTGGACGTGCCGTCGATCATCCGTCAGGCGGTGCGGGTGTTCGAATTCCCGATGGTCGACCGCGACCCGCTGAATGGCTGGACCCATGGCCGGGTGACGCTGATGGGCGATGCCGCCCATCCGATGTATCCGATCGGCTCGAACGGCGCCTCGCAGGCGATCCTGGACGCCCGCATGCTGGTCTGGCGGTTGGCGGGGGCTGCTGCCGGCGGTGGCGATATCGATGCCGTGCTGGCGGCCTATGAGGCGGAACGGCGGCCGGCGACCGCGCGCATCGTGCTGGCCAACCGCGCCAATGGGCCTGAGAAGGTGATGCAACTGGTGGAAGAGCGGGCGCCGGAGGGGTTCACGGCGATCGATGCGGTGCTGCCGGCGGCGGAACTGACCGGGATCATCGGCGATTACAAGCACATCGCGGGATTCGACAAGGATGCCCTGAACGCACGCCCGTCGCTGCATCCGGTGGCGGTGCGCGGGGCTGACACGGTGTTGTCGCATTCATGAAAAAAACCGCTTGCGCTCGGCGTCGCGATGAATATTATCGCGCCCACAGACGGCGCGGTGCTGCCGGATGGAGCGGGCGGGAGTAGCTCAGGGGTAGAGCACAACCTTGCCAAGGTTGGGGTCGAGGGTTCGAATCCCTTCCCACTGACAGCCAGCGTTTTTGAGGCCAAAAACAAGGCCAAAGAATGCGGGTGGTGCCGGTTCCGGGTTGTTGCTGGGGTTGGATCGGGATGACAAGCAGCATCGGGCCTAAGTCCAAGACTTAGGAGCTTGATGATGACACTCTCTGATCTGACCGTGCGGCAAGCCAAGGCCGCCGAGAAAACGTACAGCATCCCCGACACCGATGGCCTCGGCCTGGTGGTCGCCCCCACCGGCGGCAAGTCGTGGCATTTGCGCTATTACTGGCTCGGCAAGCAAAAGCGCATCTCCCTGGGGAACTACCCCGAGATCGGTTTGCGCGAAGCGCGCACCTTGCGCGACGAAGCCCGGGCGCTTCTGGCAAAGGGCATCAACCCCCATACCGATCGCAAACAGAAGCGACACGCGGTCAAGCTTGCGGCCGACCAGGTCGAAGCGGCCAGCGCCCACCTCACCATCCATATCGAGGGCGTGCCAGCCATCGCAGGGGAGGACAACCCCGACGCCATCGTTGCAGGCACTTCTGCGGCTTCGGCTCCGCCCGTGGTGGTCACCCCCATTGTCGTGACGCCAAACGACGCGGGAATCACCTTCCAGCGGCTGTCGCAGGTGCCACCGCCCCCGACGCGTGCGCCGGCGCCGGCGCCGGAAGTATCCACAAACTGGCCCAGGTGCTCATGAACCAGTGTCCGCACGCGGATTCGTGGGACTTGTACCGGATGCTGACCCGCGTACACCCGGATCTGGGTGATCGCGCGGCCATCGACATCGTGACACCCGGAAATTTGGGCATGGTCGTGCGGGTCATCGCGGGCACCCAGCAGCAGCCAAACAGGCCCGGACCTGATTCGTCTGCGCAAGGTATTCCAGAGGAGATTCGCCAGCGCATTCAACGGTTGCTAAATGATGCGGCAATGCTCGAAAGTGCCTGACGCTGGCCGACGGCCAAAGATGGATGCTTTGGCCGTCGGAAGTGAGCTACAGGATGCGGGCCTTTGCAGTCCGCAGCGCATACGGCGCGGCGCGATGAGGCGTGCGGCCATCCTGAAGGCCATAGCCTTCTGAGCGCCTACAACCGGACTGAGTCAGCCCCTACGTCGTCCCAGAATGTAGTGGTCGTATTAGTGAGCGCGCCGCAGTAATTACCGAGAAGTAATGGGGTAAGGCATCGGGACTGCATCACTGGTCCTCGGGGACGGCAGAGACCCACTTGGTTGCTCCGCGTATCGGACCAGCGCGTACGTCGGCAGGAAATCTATCCGCGCCATGAATTCAGTGATGGTGAAGCAATGTTGGCGGCGGGTCTGGCCGGCTGCGGCATCATGCAGATGCCGACATGGCTGGTGGCCGAAGATATACGGCAGGGGCGCTTGATCCCCTTGCTGCCGGACTGGGCAGGTGGTGAGATGCCTATCCATGCAGTGTGGCCGCAATCGCGTTACCTGCAGCCCAAGGTTCGGGCTGTCATAGAAATGCTGACGATTCTGTCTGAACGGCCGGGGTCAGGTTTTGTTCCCTGATATGGCTCGTCACTGCCAAGCGGTTAGTCGTGCCTCCGCGCCTTCGGCCAGTTCTTACGCCGGCTAAAGCGCATGTGTCGAATGGTTATTCGCTCGGGTGCCGATAGGCCGCACCGGAAACGGCAGGGCCTTGGTTATGAGACCCTGCCGCGTTGCAACGTTAGCGCGGCTTACGCATCAGCATGTAGGCAGCCGGAATCACGAAGAGCGACAGCAACGGAGCGGTCACCATCCCTCCAAGCATCGGGGCTGCGATGCGGCTCATGACCTCCGAGCCCGTACCGCTGCTCCAGACAATGGGTACCAGGCCCGCCAGGATGACGGCGACGGTCATCGCCTTGGGCCGCACGCGCAGCACGGCACCCTCCCGGATCGCATCGAGCAGTTCTTCTCGCGTCGGGTCGCGTCCATCGGGGCAACGTTCCGCCAAGGCCTGCTTCAGATAGATGAGCATCACCACGCCGAACTCCGCCGCCACACCTGCCAGCGCGATGAATCCCACGCCGGTGGCGATGGACAGGTTGTAGTTCAGCAGGTACAGGAACCAGATGCCCCCCGTGAGCGCGAAGGGCAAGGTCGCCATGATCAAGCCCGCTTCGTCCACACGCGCGAAGGTCAGGTACAACAGAACGAAGATGATCAACAGGGTGGCAGGCACCACAACCTTCAGGCGTGCATTGGCCCGCTCCATGTATTCGAACTGCCCGGAGTAGGTGATGCTCACACCCGGCTCCAGCTTGACCTGCTGCCCGATGGCATCGCGCAGTTCGTTGGCCACCGAGGCTAGATCACGGCCGCGCACATCGACATAGACCCAACCGGAGGGCCGTGCGTTCTCGCTCTTGAGCATGGGCGGCCCATCGGTGATCGCGATGCGTGCCACGGTCCCCAACGTGATCTGCTGACCCATCGGCGTGAAGATGGGTAGTTCTGCCAGCCGTTGTGGTGAATCACGCCATTCTCGCGCGTAGCGCAGATTGATCGGAAAGCGGGCAAGCCCCTCGACCGTTTCCGAGACGTTTTCGCCACCCACCGCGCCGGCGATGACGGCCTGGACATCGGCGATGTTCAGGCCGTAGCGACCGGCGGCTACGCGGTCGATCTGAACATCCACGTAGCGCCCGCCCGTCAAGCGCTCCGCGAGGGATGACGTCACGCCGGGAATGCCCTTGGCGACCTGCTCGACCTCTGCAGCGATGCGATCGATCACGCCCAGGTCGTTGCCGGTCACCTTCACCCCGATCGGGCTCTTGATGCCGGTAGCCAGCATGTCGATGCGATTGCGGATAGGGGGAATCCAGATATTGGACAGGCCCGGGATCTTCACGGCACGATCCAGCTCTTCCACGAGCTTCTCGGGCGTCATGCCTGGACGCCATTGTTCCCTGGGCTTGAGCTTCACCGTGGTCTCGAACATCTCAAGGGGCGCCGGATCGGTCGCAGTTTCGGCCCGTCCTGCCTTGCCGAACACCTTGTCCACTTCAGGTACGGTCTTGATCATGCGGTTGCTCAGCTGCAGCAACTCCGTGGCGCGCTGCGCCGAGAGTCCCGGCAGGGCCGAGGGCATGTAGAGCAGGTCCCCTTCGTCCAACCTCGGCAGAAACTCACCGCCGAGCCGCGCCAAGGGCCAGGCCGTGGTCGCCAAGGCCAGCACGGCGATCAGCAGCGTCGCCTTAGGCCGGCGCAGTACCCACTCCAGTGCTGGCCGGTAGGCTGCAATCAGGATGCGGGTGATGGGGTTCTTCTGCTCATCCGGGATACGCCCGCGAATCCAGTAGCCCATGAGTACGGGAATCAGCGTCACTGACAGCCCTGCGGCCGCGGCCATCGCGTAGGTCTTGGTGAACGCCAGCGGGCCGAACAGCCGGCCTTCCTGCGCTTCTAGGGTGAAGACCGGGATGAACGAGAGCGTGATGATGAGCAGCGAGAAGAAGAGCGCAGGACCGACTTCCTCTGCGGCCTGTGTGATCACGTCCCACCGTTCCTTGCCCTGCAGTCGTTGATCCGGGTGCGCGTGCTGCCAAGCCTCCAGCTTCTTGTGGGCGTTCTCGATCATCACCACCGCTGCATCCACCATCGCCCCCACGGCGATGGCAATCCCCCCCAGCGACATGATGTTGGCGTTGATGCCCTGGTAGCGCATGACCAGGAACGCCGTCATCACGCCCAGAGGTAGCGAGATGATGGCCACCAGCGCAGAACGAAGATGCCAAAGGAACAGTGCGCAGACCAGCGCCACCACCAGAAACTCTTCGCCCAGCTTGGTCGTGAGATTGCGAATGGCCCGCTCGATCAGCGCGCTGCGGTCGTAGCTGGTGACGATCTCGACGCCCGGCGGCAGGCTGCCCTGCAGCTCCGCGAGCTTGGCCTTGACGGCAGCGATCGTCTCCTGGGCATTCTTGCCGGAGCGCAGCACCACCACGCCGCCGGCGACCTCGCCTTCTCCGTCGAGTTCGGCAATGCCACGCCGCATCTCCGGGCCTATCTGGAGCGTCGCCACATCCCCCAGCCGCACCGGCACACCGCCGCGTGCCGTCAAGGGGATCTCCCGGAACTCGTCCAGGGTCTTGAGGTATCCGCTCGCGCGGACCATGTACTCCGCGCCTGACAATTCCAGGACGGAGCCGCCGGTCTCCTGGTTGGCCCCCATCAGGGCATCGCGGACTTGAGCCTGACTGAGGCCATAGGACGCCAACTTGATCGGGTCGAGCACGACCTGGTACTGCTTGACCATGCCCCCCACCGATGCCACTTCGGCCACGTTGGGCAGGCTCTTGAGTTCGAACTTCAGGAACCAGTCCTGCAACGCACGCAGTTGCGCCAGATCGTTCTTGCCCGTGCGATCCACGAGCGCGTACTGGAAGATCCAGCCGACGCCTGTGGCGTCCGGACCCAGGGCCGGCTTCGCCGTGGCGGGCAATCGGCCCTGGACCTGGTTCAGGTATTCCAGTACCCGTGAGCGGGCCCAGTACAGGTCGGTTCCGTCCTCGAACAAGACATAGACGAACGAGTCGCCAAAGAACGAGAAGCCGCGCACGGTCTTGGCCCCTGGCACCGACAGCATGGTGGTGGCCAACGGGTAGGTGACCTGGTTCTCGACGATCTGCGGCGCCTGTCCTGGGTAGTTGGTGCGAATGATGACCTGCACGTCTGACAAGTCCGGCAGCGCATCCACGGGCGTGCTGCGAACGCCCCACACGCCCCATGCCGTGAGCATGGCGGTGGCCAGCAGCACCAGGAAGCGATTGGCCACCGACCATCGAATCAGTTTGGCGATCATGGCTGCACCTTTTCGATGGCGGTGATCACGTAGTCCTCACCTTGCTTGGAGAAGGTGAATCGCACCTGCTGCCGAACCGAAAGACCCGCGGCGAGCTGCGGGCTGCTCAGCTTGAAGCCCATGGTCATGGCCGGCCATTGGAGGGCTGGCACGGCCTCGTGCGCCAGCGTCAGCTCGGTGGGCGACATCTCCTCGATCACGCCGCGCACCACGAAAGCGTTGGTGGCCGCGGCCGGTGGCGACGAGGTGCCGTGCCCGTTGTGCGGCGATGCAGGCGCGGACGCCGCGGCACCTGCAGGCAGCACGCCCCGCAGGCTGGCTTCCGAATCGATCAGGAACTGCGCCGAGGCCACCACCTGCTGTCCCGCCGCGAGCCCGCCGTTGACCACCAGTTGATCGCCTACCTCCGCGCCCACCTGGACCTCCACGGGATGGAACTTGCCGGGTCCATCGACCACATAGGCCAGTGCGCGCTTGCCGGTGCGGATGACCGCCTCGCTGGGAACAAGCAGCGCGGGCTGTTCGTTGCCTTTGAGCGCGATCTGGCCGGACATGCCGGCCTTCAGGCGCTGGCCGGGATTGGCCATTTCAAGCCGCACTCGCACCGTACGGGTGTCGCGGTTGGCTTCGGGCAGGATGCTCACGATGCGCGCCTGGAGCACTTCACCGGGAAACGCCGCCAGCCGGACCTGCGCCGTTTGGCCGACCTGCAATGGCCCGCTTTGTGCTTCGGGGACAGCCGCTTCGATCCACACCGTGGCCAAGCCATTCACCCGGGCCAGGCTTTCCCCGGCGGAAACCGTCATGCCCTGACGCACCATCAGTTCGGCCACCAAGCCGCCTTGAGGTGTTGTGACCGTGTACAGCCCCTTGGGCTCGCCTGTGCGCTCCACCTGGGCGATCAGGGCTTGCGGCATGCCGAGCAGCAGCAGCCGTTGGCGGGCAGCTGCGGTCAACGGTGCGTCGCCCATCGCGCGAACCGAGAGAAACTCGCGCTGTGCGGCGATCCACTCCGGCAGCAATAGGTCAGGCAGCGGTGCCCCTGCTGCGATCACGTCGCCCGCAGCCCGTGCGTAGACACGCTCGACGAAGCCAGCGGTCCGCGCCTGCACGATGCTGACGTCGCGGTCGTTGAGCAGCACGGTGCCCACGACGTTCACATCTGCGCCGATCTTGCCTTGCACGACTTCGGTTGTACGCAGGCCCAGGGCTTGCACCGCTTGCGCCGACACGCTCAGGCCCGTGCTGTCCTGAGTGTCTTCATCTGCGTACTTCGGCATCAACGCCATGTCCATGTAGGGCGATTTGCCGGGCTTGTCGAACTTCTGGGCCGGCACCATCGGGTCGTACCAATACAGCACCTTGCGCTCGGTCGGAGCACTTGCAATGGTGGCAGCGGGGGAGCCGCTGAGGTGGCCGGCGCGCCATTGGGCGACGCTCCATCCAACGGCAATACCGGCAGCAATCAGCGTCAAGCCGGCAAGGATGTTTCTCGAAGAGGTGTTCATGGCGAGGGTCTCCACTCAGTCCGCGATCAGGCTGTTCAGTCGGGCGACGAGGCTGTCGCGCTGCGCTCCGAGGTCGATCAGACGCATGCGCGTCTCCAGTACCTGGGCGCGTGCACTGAGCACAGCGCTCAGGTCCCCCTTGGCGGATCGGTAGTTGCTCAACGCAAGCGCCGCTCGGTTCCGTACCAGCTGCAAGCCTGCGGTCTGCAGGCGGTCGATCTGGCTGTTCAACGCTTGGAGTTCGGCGGCGCTGTCGTCCAGCTCCTGCAAATGACGCCGCGCCACGTCTTCGCGTTCGGCGTCCAGACGCTCCAACTCGTGCCGTTTTGCCTCGATCATGGGCACTTGGCGTCGATCCTTCTGCCATGGCAGATCGAATGTCACCTGGAATGACACCATGTCGCCCCATCGGCGATCCCGCCGGCTATAGGCAATCTCCCAGGCCCAATCGCCGCGGGTCTCTGATTGGGCTTCGCGGGACTCGGCCCGGGCCATGCTTTGCATCGCCGGATAGAGTTCAAGCTCCGCGTGATTCGCCAGTTCTGTGCGCAGTTGCGCGACGGGGTGAGTGAGCGGGCCTGGATCGCCTTGCAGTGCTTCGTCGGCCCTGGAGCCCACCCAGCGCCGCAATGCGGCCCTGGCCTTGGCCCGGTCCCGCTGTAGATCGTCACGGCGGTCCGTGAGTGTCAGCGCCTCCTGTTGCGCGACCAACAGGTCGCCAGTCTGGGCCGTGCCGCCGGCGACGCGAGCGGGGAGACTGTCTTGCAGGCGCTGGTTCTCCGCGAGCAGTTCCGTCAGCAGTATCTCCCGTTGCTCCACCGCCTGCGCGGCGATCCACGCCAGGCTGAGTTCCTGGCGGATCTGCAATCGCTGCAAAACCAGCGCCGCGCGCTCTCGATCCACACGCGCCTGCGCACTGGCGACCTGGGCGTCGCGCTTGGCCCTGTTGGGCACTTCCTGCATGAGCGCCAGGCGCTGCATCGTCATGGATTCGCGCGTCATGCTCCAGCGATCCATGCCGCTGATGGGATAGTTTTCGATGCCGAGCGAGAGCTTGGGGTCGGGCAGCGAGCCTGCTGCCTTCTGCACGGATTCGGCGACGTTGACCTGCAACTGCTGCGCGCTTATGCGCGGGCTCTGCTGCTCCGCGATAAGGCGTGCCTCAGCAAAATCGAGGGCGTAGGCCACAGGCGAAACAAGCGCACTGCCTGCCAACGCGATGCTGATAGCTTTCAGACGATGCAATCGCATCGAGGCCGGCGTTGTGCCTCGGCCGTACGCTGACGGGCGCCCCTCGGGAAGGTCTGATCAAAGCGCTCTGATGCTTGGATTTCAGCGTCAAGGCGCCAAGTCGACCTCGATATGATGGATTTTGCGCCGTTTCTGACGCTTTTCGACGGCTTTCCCCGTCCAACAGACGGATTTACCCCGTCGGCAGCAACAGACGTCGCCGCGCCATCCACAGATTCGACAGCGCGAACAGCGTCAACACCTGCGCCGTGTTCTTCGCCAACCCGCGATAGCGCACCTTGGTGTAACCGAACTGCCGCTTCACCACTCGGAACGGATGCTCCACCTTCGCCCGCAGGCTGGCCTTGAAGTGCTCCCAGCGTTCGGCGTATTTGCGATCACGCTTGTTCTTCATCGCACGAAGCTTCGACGGCTTCTCCGCGATCCAGAACGCAGCCTCCACGCCTTGCAGCTCCTCGCGCTTGTCCGCGCCCGTGTAGCCGCTGTCGCCGCAGATTGTGTCTTCCTTGCCGTGCAGCAGCTTGTGCACCTGCGTCACGTCGTTGACGTTCGCCGCCGTGCACTCCACGTGGTGCACCAGGCCCGACTCCTCGTCCACGCCAATGTGCGCCTTCATCCCGAAGTGCCACTGGTTGCCCTTCTTCGTCTGGTGCATCTCCGGATCGCGCTTGCCGTCCCTGTTCTTGGTCGAACTCGGCGCCGCGATGATCGTGGCGTCCACGATCGTGCCGGCCTTCAAGCTCTGGCCCTTGCGCGCCAGGTGCGCGTTCACGCGCTCCAGGAGCTGCGGCGCCAGATCATGCGTCTCCAGCAGCCGGCGGAAGCTGAAGATCGTGGTCTCGTCCGGAATGTTGTCCAGCCCGCTGAGGCGGGCGAAGCGGCGCATCACCGCCGTGTCGTACAGCGCCTCTTCCATGGCCGGGTCACTGAGCGCGTACCACTGCTGCAGGAAGTGGATGCGCAGCATCGTCGCCAGCGCGTACGGCTGCCGGCCACGCTGGCCCATCTTCGGGTAGTGCGGTGCGATCAGCGCCAGCAATGCGTTCCACGGCACAACCTGCTCCATCTCCGCCAGGAAGATCTCGCGTCGCGTCTTCTTCCGCTTGCCCGTGTGTTCCGCGTCCCCGAAGCTCAGCTGCATCGTCGTCATCCGTCGAACCTTGCGCTATTGTCGCCGAGGAATTGTTCAGAGCATCCCTCGGGGGCGCCAAAAAAGGGAGTAAACATGGTTGTCCTCGGAATTGGTGTTCACGAAATCACGTGGTCTGCCGCATCGGTGCGCGGCGAGCACGGACACATAAATCAATTCCGCAGGACTTGGAACGTGAGGTAGATCGGCGGAAAGCCCGCGCGGGGATTGGGAGGAATGTAGGTAACGTGCCGCCTGAGGGCTACCCGGTCGAGAACCAACCCGGGCAGCGAGTTGGCGAGCCACATCACGTGCGCCGCGAGAAACTGAATGTCCAGCCCCTGCCATGAAAGCGCCGACTCCCGATCGCCACTGCAATGAGCGTGGCACAACTGTGGCGCTTCGCTGTCCATGGAATCAGGCATGCCGGTGCAATCCGACATTGGCAACTTGTCAGCCTGCTGCATCGAGATCGTGGCACGCATTTGCGTGGTTTCCACAGATGCCCTCGGGTCTGGCTTGGGACAGACGTACATCGCCATCGCAACCTGCGAGAAAAGCAAGGTTACGACTAGGCCGCTGGTAATCCAGCGGCTCCATCTTGCGAGAAGGCGCCTTAAGCCGATCATGTGGACATACTATTGGAAGTTGTGGGGAGTTGAATTGATCAAGGTCAGTTTCCAGGATGAATTGATGCGTCTGGACGGCGCCTTGGCCCGAACCGGCATCCACTGCAAATCCACCGGCAAGGGCGGGCACCGCACGTGGCTGTCATGCTTTACGCGCCTCGGCAACTCGCAAGGCTCTAAGCTCAAATCGATCAGCTACAAGATTCGTCTGTCCCGAGAGTCGCTGCAGGTGCGTAATGACCTCGTAGGGGCCATCGGCTATTGGACGCGTGCAGATTCCGCACTGGCTAGCGGTTTCGATGCGTGATCGCGAAGAAATCCCTACGCCATATCCAGCTGCGACCCAGAGCAACAACATCTCAAAAGAACTGACATGCTGGACATTCGGCCTTTCCGTTGATGACATGGAGGACAGGTACTGGTCCAGCGAAGGAGAATATTCGGCCTTCCATCGAAACACGGAGTGCTCCTTAAGTTCGTCTATTCTGATTGACTGCTGCCGGAGCAGTGGGTATCCCAGCGGCGTGGCAAGAGCTGTCGCCTCAAACCAAAGAGAAAGACTCTTCAGCGAAGAATCGCTCACCTGCTTCAGAGAAAGGCCGACGTCGAAGCGCCGTTTGTAGAGGCCTGTAATGAGATCGCTCGTCGTAACCTCATTAAATTCCATAAAAACTTCGGGCTCCTCCGCGCGCTGCAGGGCAAGCAATGCAGCTAGGTTCGAAGAGGCCACACCAGGCGCTATGGCGAGCCTGAGCTGTGGGCGTGGGCTGGTGGCGTCGTGCATGAGAGGCCCCAAGAAGCGATAATACCAAATCTCGTGAGTCCTGACTCATAGGGGATTCCCAAACGGTCAGGAGTTCGATTCAATGATCGCGGACCTGAGGG
>NZ_BMDZ01000039.1 GCF_014636235.1 Tistrella bauzanensis | reverse complement strand
TCGCTTGGTCAATCTGGCGACGCACCCATCAGGCCCAAGCAAAGCTCGCTCACATCAGGAGAAATACGCAACTGTAATGCTAAGATGCTCGCCCAATAAATAATTTGGAGCAGATCCCGATCAGGGGGAGCCACCTGATCGGGATCAGGATGCTCGGCCACACCATACTTTTAGATCAGTACTTTTAGATCAGTGATTTCCTCGGCGGCAACCTTGCCGTCGACACGCGACAGAGCGGCCGGAATTACCGCTTCCGAGACGAGCGATCCCGACATATGACGACAGCGGACCTCTGCCGCGACCCATGATGACATGAAAACATGGGCACTATGCTGGCGTCATGACCAATCGGCTGCAACGACGCGTATGCCGCCAGGGCGGCTGATGGCTTGATATCAGTCGGTGATGTCAACTTGCCGGTGGTGCCTGTCGGGACTGTCTTTGCGATCAGGTGATGCGGCCGCCATCAGGCAACGACCAGATAGACGATGATCATCGCCAGCACCGCCAGCCCCAGGCTGATCGTCAGGATATAGCGGACACGGCCGGTGGTGCGGGCCTGGCGGGCCTCGGTCTTGGGCATCACCGGCGGCGTGCCCGTGGGGTCGGGGCGGGCATCGGGGCCGGGGGTCGCGGTTGCGTCGGCATCGGGATGGGGACCGGGGGTGATGCCGTCGCCGGTGCGGCGGTCGTTCTGATTGTCCGTCATCCTGTGTCCTCTCGGCAATGGGACGGGGCCGGTGCACGGCCCCATCAGGGTGATGAAACGCCGGCGGCGCGCAATGGTTCCCGTCGAAAACCCGTGGATGACCGAGGCGGATCGTTGAACGGCCGGCCTCCGCACATGGAGCCGGGCGCCGCTTCGCGCTTGACGCCGCCCTCGTGGTGGCTGATATTAAAATTCAAACAAACGTATGAATAATTTTCTGGGGCAAGAGAGCTTGCCGGTCCGGCCGTTCGAAAGAGTGCAGCATGCAGTTCGATCACAGCCCAGAGGTGGAGGCGCTCTGCCAGCGTCTGCGCGATTTCATGGACCACTACATCCTGCCGGCCAATGCCGCGTTTCATCATGCCGTTGCTGCCGGCGGTCATCCGGTGGAGCTGATCGAGCGGTTGAAGGCCAGGGCCTGGGAAGCCGGGTTGTGGAACATGTTCCTGCCGTCGCTCGCCGACGACCAGCCGGGCCTGCGCCTGTCGAACCTGGACTATGCGCCACTGGCCGAGATCATGGGGCGGGTGTCGTGGTCGGCCGAGGTGTTCAATTGTGCGGCCCCCGACAGCGGGAACATGGAGTTGCTGCAACTGTTCGGATCGGCCGCGCAGAAGGCCCGCTGGCTCGATCCGCTGCTGACCGGCGAGATCCGCTCGGTGTTCTGCATGAGCGAGCCGGATGCGGCCTCGTCGGACCCGACCAATCTGGCGACGACCATCCGTCGTGACGGCGATGATTACGTCATCGACGGCCGGAAATGGTTCATCACCGGCACCCGCCATCCGAAGCTCAAGGTCGCGATCGTGTTCGGCATCACCGACCCCGATCCGGCGGCGGCACGCCACCGGCGGCATTCCTTCGTCATCGTGCCGATCGACCAGCCGGGGGTGAGCATCACCCGCGATATCACCCTGATGGGCGCGCACTCGCCTGAGGGGCATGGCGAGGTGGTGTTCCGGGGCGTGCGCGTGCCCGCCTGCAACCTGATCGGCGAGGAAGGATCGGCTTTTGCCATCGCCCAGGCGCGGCTTGGGCCGGGTCGGGTGCATCATGCCATGCGCAGCATCGGCCAGTGCGAACTGGCGCTGGAACTGATGACCGAACGGGCATTGGAACGCCGGGTCTTCGGCCAGACCCTGGCTGAGCGGGCCAATATCCGCGACTGGATCGCCGAAAGCCGGATCGAGATCGACCAGTGCCGCCTGCTGGTGCTGCATGCCGCCTGGCTGATGGACACCAAGGGTAACGCCGCCGCCCGCACCGCGGTGTCGGCGATCAAGCTGGCCAGTGCCCGTCTGCAGACCCGCGTCGTGGACCGGGCGATGCAGGTTTTCGGTGCCGCCGGCCTGTCGCCCGACACGCCGCTGGCGGCCTTGTGGAACTGGGGCCGGGCGCTGCGTGTGCTCGACGGGCCGGACGAGGTGCATCTTCAAACCGTGGCCCGCGCCGAACTGGCGGCGGCACGGGCGGCGACCGGCCGCAACGCGCTGCATTTCGTGGCGCCGGCAGTCTGATCCGCCCGGCGGCGGTGCTTACGACGACGACAGGCCGGTCAATGGGGCGGGCGGTCAATCGGACCGCAGCGAGGGGTGTGCGTCCAGCCAGCCGACCAGTTCGACATCGAACTGGTCGGGCTCTTCGAAGAAGGGCGCATGGGCGCTGTGTTCGAAGACGCGGATGGTGAGATCGGCGAAGCGGTCGCGCACCGCTTCCCACAGCCAGGCCGGGGGCACCAGATAGTCGTGCCGGCCCAGCATCAGCAGCACCGGCACCGCCAGCCGGTCCAGCCCGCGGGTGATGTCGATGTCGCGGAACACCGTGCCCCAGACATGGTCGAACATCGCCATGTTGGTCTCCACCCCGGCCCACAGCCGGGCGGCATCGAAGGTCGGATCGAACCACGCCTTGGGGCCGGTCAGCAGGCAATAGGTGATGAAGGCGCGCGACGGATCATCGGCGATCGCCGCCGGCAGCCGCGCCAGATTGGCCGCCAGCAACGCCTTGCGGTCGGGGCAGGCGGTTTCGGCGAAATGGCGTTCGCCTGCCTCATGCGCCGCCACGGAATAATCGGGGCTGAGACAGGCCATCACCACATGGGTGACGGCATCGGGATAGGCCTTGGCGTATTCCAGCGCCAGAAATCCGTGGCCCGAATGGCCGAACACCGCCACCTGCCCCAGGCCCAGACGCAGGCGAACAGCCTCGACATCCCCCAGCAGCCTGTCCAGCGCATAGGCGGCCGGATCGGTGCAGTGGTTGCCCGGCGCGAAGCCGCGATGGTCGACGAACACCAACTGCATCTTCTGCCGCAGGGTGGTCGGAAAACTGCGGGCATAATACAGGGCCGAGCCGATCACCAGCAGCACCGGCCGGCCGGGCGTGTCGCGGCCTTCGATACGCACCTGAAGGGCGAAACCATCGACCGTCACCAGACGGCTTTCGGGGGCGGGCAGGGCAGCTTCGTGAGACATGGCGTAACGACCGGCGCTGGTGGTGCATAAGCGCTGCGTACAGGTGCAACAGCCGGATGATCCTAGAACCGCAACGCGAACAAATAAAGAACATTCTGTCCGCCGGTTGCAGCTTGCGCCGCGCCGTGCCCCTGCGCGCGCGCCCTGTATGCCGCCTCTCCGCCCGGTCAGTCGACGGCGAGCACGATCTTGCCCTGAACGTGCCCTTCCCGGGCCCGCTCATGGGCCTTGCGGGCATCGGCCAGCGGATAGCTGCTGTCGATGACGACGCGGACGGTGCCGTTGTCGAGCAGGTGGGCGAGTTCCGCCAGTTGCGCGCCGTTGGAGCGGACCTGGGTGGCCGACACCGTGATCCCCCGTGCGCTTGCCTCGTCCGCACTGGCAAAGCCCAGCGGAAAGATCGGGAACAGGGCGCCGCCGCGCTTCAACATGCGCAGGAAGCGCCCCGTGGTCGGGCCGCCAAGCGTGTCGATGACCAGATCGACGTCGCGGACGATGTCCTCGGGGGCCGTTTTCCTGTAGTCGATGACGTCGTCGACGCCCAGCTCGCGCAGAACTGCTTCATGCCGGCCCGATGCCACCGCGATCACCCGCGCGCCCTTCCATCTGGCGATCTGTACGGCGAAATGCCCCACGCCGCCGGCGGCTCCGTTGACGAGAACGGTCCTGCCGTCCAGCGGCACCGGCTCATGCTTATGGGGCTGAAGCGGGTTTGGCACGTCGTGCCCGAGGTCGATCATGAACTGCCAGGCGGTGAGCAGCGACATCGGCGCGCCGGCGGCGTGCAGGTGATCGATGCCGGCCGGTTTCAAGGCAAGGTCCGACACCGGCACGCTGACATACTGGGCATAGGCCTTGCTGTCCCCGAACACGCCGTCCGGAAAGCGCACCATCGCATAGACCGCGTCGCCGACCGAGATGCCGGGCACATCGTCGGCGACCGCCTCGACCACGCCCGAGATGTCGGTTCCGGGAATGATGGGGAAGGTGTGCGGCGGCCGCCATTCAGGGGGCAGTGTCTTGTATCCGTCCCGCAGATACCAGTCCGGGGGATTGAGGCCGACCGCATGCACGCGGACACGGACATGACCGGGCGCCAGATCGGGCATGGGCGCATCCTCGTAGACCAGCACCTCAGGGCCACCGAATGCGTGCAGGCGCACGGCCTTCATCATCTCTCTCGACATCGATGTCGTCCTTCACAGCATGATGTGCCGCCAGCAGTGGCGACAGCAACCATATGTTCCCGGATGCCGATATTGATAATAGCCGTCGCTTTCGCTTTAATAATGCCATGAAGGAACAAATGGGATTGGAGCGGCTGGCGGGTCTGATCGCCTTTGCCAGGGCCGGGTCGATGGGCAGCTACACGGCCGCTGCCCGGTCGCTGTCGATCACCCCCTCGGCGGTGAGCAAGAGTGTGCAACGGCTGGAGCAGCGCCTGGGCGTGTCGCTGTTCACCCGCACCACGCGCTCGTTGACGCTGACACCCGAAGGGCGCGATCTGCACGAGCGTGCGCTGACGCTGCTGCGTGACGCGGAAGACATCGAGCAGATGGCCATAACCGCCCGCTCCGAGCCTTCCGGCACCTTGCGGATCGCAGCGCCGCTGCCGATCGGGATCCATGTGATCGCCCCCGCGCTGCCGGCCTTCCGCAGACGCTATCCCGCGGTGGCGGTCGATCTGCGGCTCAACGATCAGCTCGTCGATCTTATCGAGCACCGGATCGATGTCGCGGTCCGGATCGGCGAACTGGCGGACGGCCGGCTGCTGTCGCGCCGGCTTACGCCGCACCGGCTCTGTGCCTTCGCATCACCGGGCTATCTGGCGAGGCGTGGCACGCCGGCGCACCCGAACGCCCTGGCGGGGCATGACACGGTCAACCTCCGTTACCAGAGCACGGGGCAGGTGTTCCGCTGGCCGTTCCGGATCGGTGGGCAGGTCGTCGAGATCGTCCCGCAATCCGGACTCGTCGTCGACGCCAGCGATGCGCTGATCGCAGCCCTCGCGGCCGATGGTGGCATCGGCGTCTGTGCGACCTTCATCACGGCGCCCTATGTGGCGCGGGGCGAACTGGTCCCGATCTTGTCCGAATTTGCCGTCGACCGCGACAACATCACGGCACTCTGGCCGGAAAGCCGGCGGGCGAACCCGGCGGTGCGGGCTTTCCTGGCGGTGCTGCACGAGATTTTCCACGACCGCATGACCGCTGCCGCCGATCTGTCGCTTTGATCGGCCCGATCCACGACATTTGCATATTGCGACATGATTGAAGCCGGATTGACTTGGGTCAAGTCGCCCCGGTGCCGCCGGGCCTAGCATCGCATGACTGGATGTTCGACGGGATCGGGCGCGGCGCCATGAACAGCACCGCTGTTCCTGACGGGCCGGCTCGACAGGACGTCGTGCGGGCGTGTCTGGCGCCTCGGCAGATGGACGTCAATCGAAGGAACGCGCATATGAGCGTCACCGAAACGGTGCCAACGCCGGCATCGGACGGGAAACCGTCCCGAAAGCTCGGTCTGGTGCCCCTGATCGCTCTGGTCGTCGGGTCGATGATCGGTGGCGGCGTCTTCAGCCTGCCCCAGAACATGGCGAAGGGTGCGTCTCCGGGGGCGGTCATCATCGGATGGCTGATCACCGGCATCGGCATGCTGGCGCTGGCCTTCGTCTATCAGGGGCTGTCGACCCGCAAACCGGCACTCGATGCCGGCCCATATTCCTATGCGCGCGCGGGCTTTGGCGATTTCATCGGTTTCAACAGCGCGTGGGGTTATTGGCTCAGCGCGTGGCTGGGCAATGTGTCCTATGTCGTGCTGATCTTCGGCGCGCTCAGCTATTTCTATCCGGCCTTCGGGGCCGAGGGGAACACGGTGCAGGCCATCATCGGCGCATCGGTCGTTCTCTGGGTCACGCACGCTCTGGTCCTGCTGGGCATCCGGCAGGCGGCGATCATCAATGTCGTTACCACCCTCGCCAAACTGGCGCCGATCGCGCTGTTCATCGTGCTGGTGGCGATCGCGTTCAACATGCCGACATTCAGCATCGACATCTGGGGCCTGGAGACGCCGGATCTGGGCGGGATCATGGCGCAGGTCAAAAGCACGATGCTGGTCACGCTCTGGGTGTTTATCGGGATCGAAGGCGCCAGCGTCGTCTCGGGCCGTGCCGCGAAGCGCGCCGATATCGGGCGCGCCACGATCATCGGCTTTATTCTTGCCCTGTCGATCTATCTGTTCGTGTCGCTTCTGTCGTTCGGTGTGATGACCCAGCCGGAACTGGCCGGGCTGCCGGCGGCGGCCTCGATGGCCAATGTGCTTGAACAGGCGGTCGGCCCCTGGGGCTCGATCGTGGTGCGCATCGGGCTGGTCATCTCGGTTGCGGGCGCCTTTCTGAGCTGGACCCTGTTCGCCGCGGAAATCCCCTATCGCGCCGCGAAAGAAGGCATGCTGCCGGCGGTGTTCGCCAAGGAGAACAAGAACGGCTCGCCCGCGGGCGCGCTGTGGATCACCAACATCTTCGTGCAGATCTTTCTGATCGTCACGCTGTTCGCGAACTCGACCTATCTCGCGCTGTTCTACATCGCCTCGACGGCGATTCTGGTGCCCTATGTGCTGTCAGGGGCCTATGCTTTCAAGCTGGCCCTGAGCGGCGAAGGCTATGCCGCGGGCGAACGGCGCGGGCGCGACATGTTCTATGGTGCGCTGGCCACGGTCTATGGCGCATGGCTGGTCTATGCGGCCGGCCCCGCCTACCTGCTGATGTGCGCCATCCTCTATGCGGCCGGTGTTCCGATCTATTGGTATGCGCGGTCCAGACGTGGCGAAAAGGCCTTCTCGGGCATCGAAGCCCTCATCGGCATCGGCATCGTCATCGCCGCCGGCATCGCCGCCTATCAGATGTGGACGGGCGCGATCAGCGCGCTGTGACCCCCGACATCCTGGAGTGATAAAATGACGACGCCCCCGAAACTTGGTGTCCATTCGGAAACCGGCAGGCTGCGGCAGGTCATTGTCTGCCGTCCCGGCCTTGCCCATCGGCGCCTGACGCCATCGAACTGCCAGGATCTGTTGTTCGACGACGTTTTCTGGGTGAAGCAGGCGCAAAAGGATCATGACGTTTTTGCCGGGCTGATGCGCGACGAGGGCGTCGAGGTGCTGGACGTCAACGACCTGCTGGCCGAAACGCTCGACATCGCCGGGGCGCGCGCCTTCGTGCTGGATCATCGGATAACTCCGGATCATGTCGGTGTCGGCATGCAGACCGAGCTGCGTGGCTGGATGGATACCCTGTCGGGTGCGCAACTGGCCGAATACCTGCTGGGCGGGCTGGCGGCCGACGACCTGCCATTCGAACCCCACAACCTGTTCGGCAGCTATCTGGGGCATCACGGCTTCATTCTGCCGCCACTGCCCAATGCGCTCTTCACCCGCGACAACTCGGCCTGGATCTATGGCGGGGTGACGGTGAACCCGATGTACTGGCCGGCGCGGCGCCCGGAAACCCTGCTCAACACGGCGATCTACCGGTACCATCCGAAATTTGCCGGCCAGGTCACCATCCATTGGGGCGATCCCACCCGGGAACACGGGCTGGCCACACTGGAAGGCGGCGACGTGATGCCGGTCGGCCAGCGCACCGTGCTGGTGGGCATGGGGGAACGCTCATCCCCGCAGGGGATCGGCCAGTTGGCCGAAGCCCTGTTTGCCAAGGAGGTCGTGGACCGGGTGCTGGCCTTCCGCATTCCAAAATCGCGCGCGGCCATGCATCTCGATACCGTCTTCACCCTGTGTGGCGGCGATGTGGTGACGACCTTCAAGGAAGTCGCGGACGAACTGGTCTGCTATGACATCCGGCCCGCCGAGGGCAAGGCGCCGCTGTCCTTCCGCCATGACCCGCGCCCGATCTTCGACATCGTGGCCGAGGTACTGGGCTATAAAAAGCTGGAGATCGTGCCCACCGGTGGCAACACGGAAGAGGAACGGGCGCGCGAACAGTGGAATGACGGCAATAACGTGCTGGCGCTGCGCCCCGGCGTGGTGGTGGGCTATGACCGCAACGACGACACCAATGCGGCACTCCAGGCGGCCGGAATCGAGGTTCTGGCCATGCCGGGGGCGGAACTCGGCCGTGGCCGTGGCGGCGGGCATTGCATGAGCTGCCCCACCATTCGCGACGCCGTCTGACCTGAAAGGATTGCCCCGATGGCGTTCAATCTGAAGAACCGCAGCCTGCTGACCTTGCGTGATTACACCCCGCGCGAAATCGCCTTTCTTCTGAAACTTGCCGCCGACCTCAAGACCGCCAAATATGCCGGCACCGAGGTGCCGAGATTGCAGGGCAAGGACATCGCCCTGATCTTCGAGAAGGACTCGACCCGCACCCGTGTCGGGTTCGAGGTGGCCGCCTATGACCAGGGCGCGCGCGTCACCTATCTGGGTCCGACCGGCAGCCATATCGGGCACAAGGAATCGGTCAAGGATACCGCACGGGTGCTGGGCCGGATCTATGACGCGATCGAATATCGCGGTTTCGGCCAGGATATCGTCGTGGAGCTGGCCAGGTATTCCGGGGTGCCGGTCTATAACGGACTGACGAAGGAATTCCACCCGACCCAGATCCTGGCGGATTTCCTGACCATGCAGGAGCATGTCGACAAGCCGCTGCATCAGGTATCTTACGTGTTTGTCGGCGATGCGGCCAACAACATGGGCGACAGCCTGCTGATCGGCGGCGCCAAGATGGGCATGGATGTGCGCCTGTGCGCGCCCCGGGAATGCTGGCCGTCGCAGGCGATCCAGGACGAGGCACAGGCCCTGGCCCGGGAGACCGGCGCGCGGATCCTGATCAGCGACGATATCGACACCGCGGTCAAGGGCGTCGATTTCGTCTACACCGACGTCTGGGTCTCGATGGGCGAACCGAAAGAGGTATGGGCGGAGCGGATCAGGCTGTTGATGCCCTATCAGGTGAACGCGACCATGATGGCCCGAACCGGCAACCCGCGGGTGCGGTTCATGCATTGCCTGCCGGCTTTCCACAACACCGAAACCACGGTCGGCGCCGAGATCGAGGCCACCTATGGCATCAGCGCCATGGAGGTGACCGAAGAGGTGTTCGAAAGCCCGGCCTCGATCGTATTCGATCAGGCGGAAAACCGGTTGCACACCATCAAGGCGGTGCTCGTCGCCACGCTGGGGGCCTGAGATGCTGGTTGTGGCGGCATTGGGCGGCAACGCCCTGTTGAAACGTGGCGAGCCGCTGACGGCGGAGGCGCAGCGCGCGAACGTGGCGCGCGCGGCCGAGGCCTTGGCTGGCGTGGTGCGGGCCGGGCATCGTCTGGTCGTCACCCACGGCAATGGGCCGCAGGTCGGGCTCCTGGCCCTGCAAGGCGCGTCCTACAAGCCCGACGAGGCTTATCCGCTGGATGTGCTGGGGGCTGAGACCGAGGGCATGATCGGCTATATGATCGAGCAGGCACTGGAAAACGCCCTGGATCACGACCGGCCGGTGGCGACCCTGCTGACGCAGGTCGTGGTCGACCGCAACGATCCGGCCTTCGGCAAGCCGACCAAGTTTGTCGGGCCGGTCTATGATCGCGACGAGGCCGAAGCCCGGGCCAGGGCCGCAGGCTGGGCGATCGCCGTCGACGGTGCCAGATGGCGCCGTGTCGTGGCCTCGCCCAGACCCGTCGACATTCCAGACTTGCGGGTGCTGAACCTGTTGCTGAATGCCGGGGTAATCGTCGTCTGCGTCGGTGGTGGCGGCATTCCCGTCATCCGGCGCGATGATGGCAGCCTGATCGGGATCGAAGCGGTGATCGACAAGGACGCGGCCAGCGCCTTGCTCGCCCGGCAACTGGGCGCGGATGCGCTGCTGCTGCTGACCGATGTCGATGCCGTCTATCGCGATTTCGGCACCGAAAACGCGGCAAGGATCGCCGATCTGACGCCGGCCGAAGCCGATGCGCTTGGCGCCCCCGCCGGCTCTATGGGTCCGAAACTCGCCGCCGGGCGTGACTTTGCCCTGACCGGCGGTTTCACCGGCATCGGCCGGCTGGAGGATGCCCTGGCCATTCTGGATGGCAGGGCCGGCACACGGATCACGAGCGCGCCGGCGCGCTGACGGCCTTTCTGCCCGACCGTGCTGGATGATCGGGCAAAGCGGCGCCGTCTGCCGGGAACCGTGCCGCGACGCCCGCGACCACATCGTCGACGATGTCCCGCAAGGCCGAGGGCGGGCTGCCGTCGCGCGCCTGGATCGAGATGCCCTGCATGACGGCGGCCAGATGGCGCGCCAATCGCCGGATCTCGTCGGCGCCGGCAAAAGGCCGGAGCGCCTCCGCGATCCGCTCGCGCATGGCATCACGGCGCGTGGCCGCGTCGCGGGCGAGCGAGACATGCGCAGGGTGACAGGTGATCATGCCGCTTGAGATCATGCAGCCGGCTTCAAGGTCGGGGTCGGTCACGGATTTTACCGCCCGTTCCAGCAATACCCGCACCGCCCCGGCCAGCGAGGTCGCCGACCGGATGGCCGTCATATCCAGCCATCCGACCGTCTGCTCATAGCGCAGAACCGCTTCCCCATAGAGCGCCGCCTTGCTGCCAAAGGCGGCATAGAGGCTTGGCGGCGCGATGCCGATGGCTTTCGTGAGGTCGCTGATCGACACGCCGTCATAGCCGTGCCGCCAGAACAGCCGCATCGCGGTCTCGACCGCTCTGTCGCGGTCGAAACTCCAGGGGCGGCCGCTACGTGATGTCACATCTCGTTCCATAGCGGGCATTGAACAACCCCTGACACCGCACGTCAAGTCGGTTGAATAGCAGTCGCTAAACAACATGGAGCGGCACGCATGCCCCCCTCAAGACGCAGCTTTCTCGCTGGCTCGGCCGGCCTCGTCGCCCTGGCGGTGGACGCCGCCTATGCGCCGCGGCGCGCGCAGGGCGCATCTGCCACGGGTGCCGCAGACCACGCGGCGCCAGCCCCAAATACCGATCGGGCATTTGTGGCGGCGCGTCAGCCGTTCGTCGTCCGCTCGACCGATGGCGTGATGCTGGCGGGAGAGGCGCAGGGCGACAGTCAGGCGCCCGAGATCCTGTTCATCCACGGCCTGCGTCAAAGCCGCCTGAGCTGGGAGAAGCAGTTTGCCGATCCCGCGCTGGCAGGCTTCCGGCTGGTCGGCTTCGACCTGCGTGGCCATGGCGATTCCGACAAGCCCGCGTCGCTCGACGCCTATCGGGATGCCGATCGCTGGGCGGATGAAGTGGCCGCCGTGATCGCCGCTACCGGGCTTCGCCGGCCGGTGCTGGTCGGCTGGTCCTTGGGCGGCTATGTGGCCGGCGCCCACCTGTGCAAATATGGCGGCGCGCGGATCGCCGGCACAAACCTGGTCGATGCGGTCATCCGGCTGTCGCCGGATCTGCTCACCAAAGAGGCGGGAGATTTCACCCGCACCACCACCTCGCACGATCTGGCCGAGCGCACCGCAGCCACGGCCGATTTCCTCGCCGCCTGCTTCCACCGGCAACCAACGCAGGTGGAGATGCAGCGCATGCTGGTCGTCAATGGCATGACCGCCCGCGCCGTCAACGAAGGTTTCGTCAAGACGACGACGTTGGATCTTGAACCTGTCTTCAAAGCCTATGCCGGGCCGATTCTGCTGACACACGGCAGTCACGACCGGCTGGTTCATGTCGCGATGTCGGAACTGATCACCGCCGGTCACGCCAACAGCCGGCTGTCGCTGTTCGACGAGAGCGGACATAGCCCGTTTTACGAGGAGCCGGCCCGGTACGGGCAGGAACTCGCCGCGTTCACGACAGCCGCTCACCGGGCGTGAGGAGAGGCTTTGGCGCGCGCGCTATGCGCCGGCCGCCCGTGTCGCATAGTCGACGCCCGACAGCAGCAGCAGGATCATCAGCCAGACCAGGGCACCCACCGCCGCCAACCGCAGCAGGCCGCTTTCCTGGCGCAGATGCATGAACACCCAGAAGATGATCCCCGCTTTGGCGAGCGCGATCCCGATGGCGGCCGCGATGCTGAACGGCCCCGACAGCACGAAGCTGGCGGCGATGGTCAGCCCCAGCAGCGCCACCATTGCCGCCCAGGCCAGAACAAGAGAACCGGTGCCGTTTGAACTGATGCCGTCGCTGGTGTCCCGGGTCATGGCATCACCGTGCAAGATACAGAACAGGATAGAGGAATACCCAGATCACATCGACCAGATGCCAGTAGAGCGCCGTCACTTCGACGGTGACGATGCGGCCGGGCAGGGGCAGCATGCCCCGCCTCAGGCGCAGCGCCATCCAGGCCAGCAGCAGCACGCCGATCGTGACATGAACAGCATGCAGGCCGGTGGCGATCAGATAGGCGTTCATGAACAGGTGCTCGACCGGTCCGGAGAACCGGGTCGGCACCGACACCGCCGGCAGCAGGCCGCGGGCGGCCTCGATGCTGTATTCGTAAGTCTTGATGGCCAGGAACACGATGCCCAGAAGTGCCGCAGCGGCCGACCAGCCGGCGGCCGCGTGGCGGCGGCGGGCGCGGGCCGTATGCACCGCCAGCGCCACCATCAGGCTGGAGGTCAGCAGCACCAGCGTGTTCAGCCCGCCGATCCACAGATGCAGCCGCATCGATGCCGCGACCACCTCGGCCGGGTGCAGGCGGCGCATGACGAAGATCACCGCGAACAGGCCGCCGAACAGCATGATCTCGCTGGCCAGGAACACGAACATGCCCATCATGTCGGCGCTGTGCTGCTGGTGTGGCCGAGCATAGGGGTCGCGCAGATCGACACGGCGGTCAGTCATTGCCATTCCTCCCCGGGCGCCGTCTTTGCCTGCCTGGTCGGGCGGCCCTGATCGTCGGCCCGGTCGCGGCGCGTGGTTCGGGCCTTGCCCTTCCTGCCGCCTCCGGCCTTGCCCGCCTCCTCATGCTCGATCTCATAGTCATAGGGCGGGCCGGTCACCACCGGCAGCGTGGCGAAGTTGTGCTTGGGCGGCGGTGACGGCACTGTCCACTCAAGCCCGGTCGCGCCCACCGGGTTGGGGCCCGCGGGCGCGCCATAGCGCATCGAATAGAACAGATAGGTGAATGGTAGCAGATAGGCGACCGCCAGAATGCCGGCGCCGGCCGACGACATCACATGCAGCACCTGGAATTCCGGCGCATAGACATGATAGCGCCGGGGCATGCCCAGATAGCCTAGAATGAATTGCGGAAAGAAGGTGAGGTTGAAGCCCAGAAAGATCAGGACAGCCGACAGCCGCCCCCAGACCACCGATGTCCGCCTGCCGATCATCTTCGGCCACCAGAAATGCAGCGCTCCGAAATAGGCCGACACCGTGCCGCCGACCATGATGTAATGAAAGTGGGCGACCACGAAATAGGTGTCATGCACGTGCACATCCACCGCCAGCATCGCCAGGATCAGCCCGGTCAGCCCGCCGACCACGAACAGGCCGATGAAGCCCATGGCGAACAGGAAGGGCGGATCCAGCGAGATGTGGCCCTTGTACAGCGTCGCCGTCCAGTTATAGACCTTGATGCCCGATGGCACCGCCACCACCAGGCTGAGGAAGGAAAACACCGCGCTGGCATACATCGACTGGCCGGCCACGAACATGTGATGGCCCCAGACCAGAAAGCCGATGATCGCGATCGCGATCGAGGAACCGGCCACGAAGCGATAGCCGAAGACCGGTTTGCGCGCCGCCGCCGCGATCAGTTCGCTGACCACCCCCAGCGCCGGCAGCACCATGATGTAGACCGCCGGATGGCTGTAGAACCAGAACAGATGCTGATACAGCAGGGGATCGCCGCCAAGCGCCGGATCGAACACCCCCAGCCCGAACACCCGCTCGGCCGCGATCAGGGCCAGCGTGATCGACAGCACCGGGGTTGCCAGAACCAGGATCAGCGCGGTCGCGTAATGCGACCAGACGAACAGCGGCAGCCGCCCCCAGGTCATGCCCGGACAGCGCAGCTTGTGCACCGTGACGATGAAATTCAGCCCGGTGAGGATGGACGAGAAGCCGACGATGAACACCGCCGTCGCCGCCAGCACCACATTGCCGTTCGAAAACATCGATGACAGCGGCGTATAGAAGGTCCAGCCGGTATCGACGCCGCCGGTGATCAGCACGACCACCGTGAACAATCCGCCCAGAATATAGATATACCAGCTGATCAGGTTCAGCCGCGGAAAGGCAAGGTCGCGGGCGCCGATCATCAACGGGATCAGGAAATTGCCGAAGGTGTTGGGGATCGACGGGATCAGGAAGAACCACACCATGATCACCCCGTGCAGGGTGAAGGCGCGGTTATAGCCCTCATTGGTCAGAAGATCGCCTTCCGGGGTCAGCAGATCCACCCGCAGCAGGGCGGCGGCGGCCCCGCCGATGAAGAAGAAGATCGTCACCGAGATCAGATACAGGATCGCGATCCGCTTGTGATCGGTGGTCAGCAGCCACGAGCGCAGCGTGTGGCCGGCCCGCAGATAGCTGACCTGCTCGGTGCCGATTTCGGCGTCACCGGTCTTGGCGTCACCAGTACCAGTCTCGGGCCGGCTGCGCGCGCGGCGGTCATCGATGGTCGTGGTCCTGTCGGTCATCGGCCCTGCTCCACGGGGGGCTGCCCGCCGGCGGGGTGGTCGTCGGCGGGCGACTGGCTGGATGGCGGATCATTGGCGAGCGATTTGATATAGGCGACGAGCCGCAACACCTGGGCTTCGTCCAGAATGTTGCGGAAGGTCGGCATGATCCGCGGATAGCCGGCGGCGATCTGCGCGTGCGGCAGCAGAATGCTGTCGCGGATATACTGATCGTCGGCGGTGACCACAGTGCCGTCATCCAGCGGCACCGGCCGGCCATAAAGCCCGGCCAGGGGCGGCGCATGCACGGTGGCGGACGCCCCGTGGCAGCCGCTGCACCCGGCGCTGCGGAACAGCGCCGCGCCCTGTGCTGCCAGCGAGCGGTCGACATCGGCTTCGGCAAGCCAGCGGGCATAATCGGCCGGCGCCATCACCACCAGCCGCCCGCCCATAGTGGAATGGTTGGTGCCGCAGAATTCCGCGCAGGTCATGACATAGTCGCCGGGTCTGTCGGCTGTGAACCACATGCTGACATAGCGGCCCGGCACGACATCGCGCTTCAGGCGCAGCGCCGGGACATACAGGCTGTGGATCACGTCCTGTGACGCCATCGTCAGCCGGACCGGCTCGCCTGCGGGCACATGCAGTTCGTCGATTTCCCGCTGACCGCCGGGATGCTGGAATTTCCACATCCATTGCTTCGCCTCGACCTGAATCTCGATGGCGTCGTCGGGCGGATGATAGATGTCGACATACAGCGATGTCGCCCAGACGAAGAACATCACGATCAGGATGAAGGGGATGATCGCCCACGAGACCTCGATCCAGACATTGCGGTTGATCGGGTGACGGCGGTTGACGGCGCGGCCACGGCGATAGCGCAGCGCGAATACCACCATCAGCACGAAGACCGGCAATGACAGCGCCGCGACCAGCAGCGTGAAGCCCAGAACCAGAAGATCCACCTGGCCGGCATGGGCCGATGCCTCGCCGGCCCAGCGGGTGAACAGATCGCCGATCATGCGCCGTCCCGCCCGGTGCCCGGCGCCTTGTGCGCGCGTCGCCGTTCACGCAGCAACGCCAGCCCGATCCACCCGGCGCCACCCGCGGCCACAGTGCCGCCCGCGATCCGCAGCAGGGTCCAGATGATCGACCCATATTGTCCGGTCTGGGGGTCGTAGTGATAGCAGAGCAGCAGGATCTGGTCGCCCCAATCGCCCAGCCGGCCATCGCCGGCCTCGGTCAGTGCCAGCCGCAGATCGGTCGGCTCCGGCGTCACGCCATACAGCCAGCGATCGAGCCGGCCGCCGCCGTCCAGAACCGCCACCGCCGCGACATGGGCGTACTGGCCGATCTCGTCATCCCAGGCATAGCGATAGCCAAGCGCATCGGTGACGGCGGCGATACTGTCGGCGGTGCCGGTCAATCCATGCAGGCTGGCCGGCGGCAGATCGGGAAAGCTGCGGTGCAGGGCATCCAGCGATGCCCGCGCGGCATCGGGGCCTTCACGCGCATCGATGCCGAAGGCCACGATCTGGAAATCCTGTCCGGGGCGGTAATCCTGTGCGGCGATGGCACGCATCAGCCCCGATAGGGTGACCCCGCAGATATTCGGGCAGTCGTGCAGCACCGGGGCCAGCAGCAGGGGCCGGCCATTGCCGATCTGCCCCAGGGTGACCGTGGCGCCGGTCTGGTCGCGAAACGGCAGATCCATAGGGATGCTGGCGCCCGGCTTCTGGTCGATGCCCGCACGGCCGAACGGATCGAAGGCCAGGGCGACGCCAATGCCGCCGGCCAGGATGACCAGGATCAGGGCGAGGCTGCGCATCATGGCCGGGATCCTTCGCTGGCGGGTCTATTGGTGACGGGTGCTTCCGTGGCTGGTCCTTCGGTGGCGTCCGGGTCGGCATGTGCGGCCGGGGGCGGCGGGCCGCCGGGGCTGTCGGGCCAGCCGCGCGCGGCCATCAGCGCCATGGCCCGCTCGATCGGGATGGCGGCGCGGCCGGCCGCGCGATCGATCCAGCGATAGCCGCTGATCCGCTCACGCGCGGCGGCCTCGATCGCCGCGCGATCGGCCGAGGGCGCGTTCTGAAGCCGTGGCGCCGGCGGCGCGCGACCGGCGGCCACCAGGGCCGATCGCGCGGGCGGTGCCCCGTCATCCACCAGGGCGATGACGGCCACGACGATGCCGATCGACAGCGCGATGCCGGCGAACAGCCCGATGACCGCATAGACCACCTTGCGCGGCGCCACGTCGCGCCGTTCGTAACTGCGTGCGCCACCTGTTCCGGACTGCCGGTGCGCGGTCATGATGGCGCCTCCCGTGTCTGACGTCGCCTCTCCGCCCATCGCCGGGCGGTCGCACAGGCGGCAAGGCCGATCAGGCCAAGCCCGGCGACCGATAACACCAGCGCCACCACAGCCAGGGCTTTGGCCTCGCCGGCCTCCGGCACCACCAGCCAGGTCATTTCCACCAGCTTGCCGACGAAGATCAGGCCGCACAGGCCCGCCAGCCAGCGGCGGCTGTGGCGGATGGGAGGGAACAGCAGCAGAAGGGCCGGCCCCATATGCAGCGCGATCATGGTCTGGCTGGCCACGGCCCACAGCCCGCTGTTGCGGTGCTGATACCAGCGGGCGCCCTGGGGCAGGTTGCCCGACCAGATGATGAAATACTGCATGAAGGCGAAATAGCCCCAGAACAGCAACATCGTCAGTATCAGCCCGCCCGGAATGCCGGTATGCCGGCCGCCATCGCCCGACAGCAGCCGTGCCGACACCATCGCCAGCAATGCCATGGTGATCTGGTTGGCCAGGATATACAGCCCGAAGCCCGATGAGTGAAAATCGGGATCCAGCGACATCAGCCAGTCGACCGCCATGGTCGTGTCCAGCAGCACGAAGCCGATCAACCCGGCGGACGCCACCGCTTTCGGCCGCCCGCGCCTCGTCAGCAGCAGGGCCGCCAGCCCGATCGCCACGGCAAAGAACACCACCGTGCGCAGGCTGAAGGTCCAGCGATCGAGATAGGCCGCGCGATAGGCGGTGCGGGCGGTTTCATCCGCCCCGCCGGTGCCCGCCCAGTCATACAGCGCCGGCAGGCCGAACAGCACCGGCAGTGCCGCCACCGCCGCCAGCGGCAGCAGCAGCAGGGCCGCTTCGCCCGGTTGGCGCAGGGCGTCGCGCCACGGCCCCGGCAGCAGCCGCATCATCATCACCAGCGCCAGCGCGCCGATGGGAACCCCGCTCCACAGCGCGAAGCCGCCGAGCCAGCCGGCAAGGGCGGCGCGCGGGTCGGCGATGGTCAGCAGCAGCGCCGCCGCACAGCACGCGGCGCCCGCGATGGCCGCGACCGGCCGGCGATCCCATCCCCGCCGGCTCATCGTGCCACCTCGGCATCGGTCGCGATGCCCGTGCCGGTGGCGTCGAGCGCCGCCAGGTCTTCGGACGACAGCTCGGCTGCGTCGGCG
The DNA here is from genome assembly GCF_014636235.1 of Tistrella bauzanensis. Lineage (NCBI taxonomy): Bacteria > Pseudomonadati > Pseudomonadota > Alphaproteobacteria > Geminicoccales > Geminicoccaceae > Tistrella > Tistrella bauzanensis. The sequence continues at coordinate 34,642 of NZ_BMDZ01000039.1, read as the reverse complement.
TTCTGGCTGAGTTGCAGGGCGCGGATATAGCTGGCGATCGCCCAGCGGTCGGCCGGGGCCACGCGGTCGGCATAGGAGAACATCACCCCATAGCCGTTGGTGATGACGTCGACGACATAATGCGACGGCGCGCCGCGCAGCCGATCGCTGTGGAAACTGGGCGGCTGGGGAAACCCGCGCGCGGGCACCGTGCCGCGGCCATAGCCGGATGCGTCGTGGCAGGGGACGCAATAGATCTGGAACCGGTCGCGGCCCCGCGCCAGAAGTGCCGCCGTCATCGGCGGGCGCCGGGTCAGTGCGGCATCCAGTGCCGCCGCGTCGCGCGCGACCGTGCCATCAGGGGGCGCCTGCAACGATTTGCCATCGGCGAACAGGGTGCTGGCCTCGGCGGAATCATAGCGCGGCTGGTGGTTCATCTCGTCGCAGGACCACAGCGCCAGCGCCAGCATCACCCACAGACAGGCACGCATCACCCACAGACAGGCACGCATCACCCACAGACAGGCACGGATCATTCCGGCTCCTCCGTGTGCTCGACCAGGGAAATCGCCACCGGCTGCAATCCGTCGAGGAAGGCGCGGGTGCGGTCGGGGTGGAACTGGTCGTCATCGCCGAAGATCACCAGGAAAAATTTATCGGAACTGGCCAGGTGGAAATGGTCGACGCTGAAGATCGGATGATGCAGGCGCGGCAGATGGTTGAGGATCAGCATGCCGCCGATCGAGAACAGAACCGCGAACAGAACCGTCAATTCGAAGGTGATCAGCATGAAGGCCGGCGGCGCCAACAGCGGTCGGCCGCCGATATCGATCGGGTAGTCGAGATTGGTCCAGACCTGCATGCCATAGCCCAGCGCCGCGCCGAACAGGCCGCCGGCGAGCGTCAGCCAGGGCACGCGGTTCTCGGTGAAATCCAGCGCGTCGGTGAGTTCGGCGATCGGGAACGGCGTATAGGCATCGATACGCCTGAAGCCGGCGTCGCGGCTCTTGTGCACCGCGTTTACCAGTGCCTCGGCGCGGTCGAATTCGGCAACGATGCCGAAGGCTTCGGTATGCGGGGTGGGTTCGCGCATCAACCGCCCCTCTCTTCGAACAGGGCTTCCTTGACCTCGAAGGACGAGATCACCGGCAGGAAGCGCACGAACAGCAGAAACGGCACCAGGAACACGCCGAGCATGCCGGCGAACAGACCCCACTCCCAGAGGCTGGCGTGATACTCACCCCAGGACGAGACCAGGTAATCGCGATACAGCGCGGTCACCAGCAGCATATAGCGTTCGAACCACATGCCGATGGTCACCGACAGCGCGATCAGGAACAGTGCTACCGGGTGGCGCCGCACGCGGCGGACCCACAGCAATTGCAGCGGCACGAAATTGGCGATGATCGCGCCCCAATAGCTCCAGGCATAGCTGCCGCCTGCGCGGTCGGCCAGGGTGGCGAGTTCGCGATCCTCGCCCGCATACAGCACGTCGAACGCCTCGGCCCAATAGCCATAGGCAGTCATCATGCCGGTCGCCAGGGTGAACTTGCCCAGCAGGTCCAGATGGCGTGGCGTCACCAGATCGCCCAGGCCCAGCGCATGGCGCAGCACCACGGCGATCATCGCCACCACAGCGAAACCCGAAAAGGCGGCGCCGAGCACGAAATAAGGCGGAAACACGGTGGAGTTCCAGCCGGGGATCGGGCCAGCCGCAAACAGCAGCGAGATTTCCGAATGCACCGACACCACCAGTGGCACGGCGATGGCCGCGGTCAGGCGATAGCTCTGGCGCCAGCGCGCCCAGTGCCGCGCCGAGCCGCGCCAGCCCAGCGCGAACAGGCCATAGAGCACCTGCGGCAACCGCTTGCGGGCGCGATCACGGGTCGAGGCCAGATCGGGCACGATGCCGATATACCAGAACAGCACCGACACGGTCAGATAGGTCAGCACCGCGAAGAAATCCCAGGCCAGCGGGCTTTTGAACTGCGGCCAGATGTTCATCACATTGGGATAGGGCGCCATCCAGTAGAACCGCCACGGCCGGCCCAGATGCAGGATCGGGTACAGGCCGGCGCAGATCACCGCGAACAGGGTCATCGCCTCGGCGAAGCGGTTCAGCGCGTTGCGCCAGTGCTGACCCAGCAGCAGCAATGCGGAAATCAGCGTGCCGGCGTGGCCGATGCCCAGGAACCAGACATAATTCGAGATCGCGAGGCCCCAATTGACCGGGATGTTGTTGCCCCAGATCCCGACGCCCTTCCAGAACAGCATGCCGGCCGAGACCAGGAACAGCGCCAGCAGGCACAGGGCCACGCCGAAGCAGATCCACCAGGCGCCGGGCTTCGGATAGGCCACCGGTATGCGAGTGATTTCCTCGGTGATGCCGGCATAGCGGTCGGTCATGACCGGTCGTCCTCCGCATGGGCATGCGGCGGCTCGATCCGGGCCAGATAGGTGGTGCGCGGCCGGGTGCCTGCCTCTTCCAGAAGGCTGTAATCGCGCGGGCCGGCCTTGCGGCGGCTGACCGCGGTATCGGGGTCGGTGACGTCGCCGAACACGATCGCCTGGGTTGGGCAGGCCTGCTGACAGGCGGGAACGACCTCGCCGTCGCGGATCGGGCGCCCGTCCTTTTTGGCCTCGATCCGCGCGGCGCTGATTCGCTGGATGCAATAGGTGCACTTCTCCATGACCCCGCGGTCGCGCACCGTCACGTCGGGATTGCGCATCGCCCGCACCGGTTCCGGGTCGTCGCCGGTATAGTCGAACCAGTTGAACCGGCGGACCTTATAGGGGCAGAAGGACGAACAGGTCCGGGTGCCGATGCAGCGGTTGTAGACCTGCAGGTTCAGCCCGTCGCTGCTGTGGACCGTGGCGTTCACAGGGCAGCCCATCTCGCACGGCGCCTGTTCGCAATGCATGCACGGCACCGGCTGAACATACATGCGCGGGTCTTCCGGCGCGCCCTCGTGATAATGGTCGACGCGCAGCCAGTGCATCTCGCGGCCCTCCGCGACCAGATCCCGGCCCACCACCGGCACGTTGTTCTCCGCCACGCAGGCGACCACGCAGGCATTGCAGCCGATGCACAGATCCAGGTCGATCGACATGCCCCAGGACGGGCTGCCACCCGCCGGCTGCGGATACAGGCTGGGCGGCACGGCCTCGGGCACGGCCTCGGGCTTCGGCGGCGGCGCGTCGGGGGCGGGCACCGTGCGGACGAAATCATGACCGTCCATCGCCTGATGGCGCTGGGTGGTCGCCAGCCGGTGCCGGACATCCTCGACCGTCACCTCCGCCCGGCCGACATGCCATGGCCGGTCATGTCGCCGAAGCCGGAAGGCATTATAGCCAAGGCCGTCGGCGATTCGGCCCGGCGCGCTGCGGCCATAGCCGAGCGTGGCCGTTACCGTGCGCGCCGCCTGGCCCGGCAGAACCCAGGCCGGACCCGACACGGCGGCGCCGTTCTCGGTCTCCACGCGCAGCCCGTCGCCGGTCGCGATGCCGCGTTCGGCCGCCAGCGCCGGGCTGATCATCAGCACATTGCCCCAGGTCAGCTTGGTGTGCGGCTTGGGGGTTTCCTGAAGCCAGGCGTTCCCGGCATAACGGCCGTCCCAGATGGTGGGATCGGGGCGCAGTTCCAGATGCAGCCCACCATTGGCCTCGCCGTGGGCATCGCCGGGGGCCGGCATGTCGCCAAGGCCCAGCCGGGCGGCGGCGGTGGCGCGGCCCGGTATGACCGGCGGCGCGGCGCTGTCGGTGATGAAGCCTTGCAGCAGCGCATCCCGCCAGCGCTGGTCGAAATCAGGGCCCCAGGCCGCCCGCCATGTATCCTGCACGATGGTGCGGCCGCCGCCGGCGGCGCCGGTCGACCCGCCCTGCAATGCCTCGACGACGACGTGAACCGACCGGACATCATGGAAAGGCCGCACCAGCGGCTGCACGATGCCGGCTGTTCCATCGACCGCCCGGCCGTCGCTCCAGGTTTCCAGATCGTGTTCCAGCGGCAGGTGCCAATGGCAGAGGGCCGCGGTTTCATCGACATGCAGGCCGGCATGGATCCGCACCGGCACGGTATCCATCGCGGCGATGAACCCAAGATCGGCGGGTGCCGTATAGGCCGGATTGGCGCCGATGATCGCCAGCGTGCCAACCCGGCCCGCCGCCATGTCGCGGGTCAGCGTCGCGAACGATCCGGCGCCGTCGGGCGGCGGGGCGATCACCGGACGGATCAGGTGCAGCGTGGTGCCGATCGCCCCGATATGCCGGTTGATCAGCAGGCCCAGCGCCTGGATGGCGACCGGCTGGCGGTCGCCGACACAAACCACGGCACGGCCGTCATGGCTGCGGATACCGGCGACGGCCCCCGCCACCCAGCGGCGTTCCACGGCGGTGAGGGCCGGGGCCTCCGCACCCGGAAGCCCGAGGCTGACGGCAAGGGCTGTGGTGAGCGCACCGATCCGGGCGCTTTCGGCGATCAGCCGCTCATCGGCCATCAGGCCCGTCAGGGTGGGGCTCGCTTCGGCCACATGCAGGGCCGCATCGCCACGCCCTGCCTGCCGGGCCAGCCGGCGTGTCGACCAGCGCCGGCCATGCATGGCCTGGCACGGACCGGGCCCCAGGATGTCGTCGTCCAGATCCACCACCATTTCGGCCAGATCCAGGCGCAGATCGCGGTCGAGCGGCTGTCCGAAGGCCCATTGCGAGGCGGCAAGACGGCTGTCCTCGGCGGCCGGTTCCAGCACATGCCAGCGCGCCTGCGGCCAGCGGCGCATCATGGCGACGATCTGGCGGTGCAGCGTCGGTGACGAGACGGCGCCGGTCAGCAGGCGGAAGCCGGCACCACCGCTGGCGTCCAGAGCGGCGGCGCGCGCGGCGGCGGCACTCTCGACGGCCTGCCAGGTGGTCGGGCCGCCCAGTTCGCGGGGTACCGTCGACCGGTCGGGATCATACAGCCCCAGCAATGCCGCCTGCATGAACGGGTCGGTGGCGCCGCCGGTCGCGGGATGCCGGTCATTGCCTTCCAGCTTCACCGGCCGACCGACATGGGTTTTGCCAACCACCGGCTGAAGATAGCCGGCAAAGCCGATTCCGGTGGCGTAATAGCGTGGCACGCCGGGCGTGGTGAATTCCGGTGCCGTCACATAGGGCATGGCGGTCTCGTCCGCCTCGGTCTTGCAACCGGTCAGGCCCGCCAGTGCCAGCGATGCGCCCATCAGCTTCAGCATCGACCGACGGTCGATGTCGCTGGCGGCCGGCAGGCGTGACAGCAATTCTGTATCGACCACCCGGCGCAGTGCCGGCGTTTCGGTCAGATCATCCAGACCGCGCCAGAAGTCGCGGCCGGTTCTGCCGGCGAGCCTTGCGCGGATGGTCGTGACATCGTCTGACCTGTGGTCTCGCATGATCTCACCTGTGACAGATACCGCAGTCGTCGAGCTTCGATGGCTGAATGCCATAGAGCCTGACCATCATCTGGCCATAGAGGGCATGGCGTTCCGGATGCTGGTCCCAGTCCGACCAGTCCATGCGCGTGACCTGGGCCGGCGGCCGCAACCGTGGTGCCGGATTGCGGTGGCAATCCAGACACCATTCCATCTGCAGGGCCTGCGCGCGCTTCATCAGCGCCATCTGATCGACCCGGCCATGACAGGTGACGCAGGGCACGCCGCGATCGAGATGGATGGAATGATTGAAATATACGTAATCAGGCACCCGCGAGACCCGTTGCCAGGCAAGCGGCGTGTCGCGGGCCAGGCTTTCCCGCACCGGCGCCAGCATCGGCGCACCGGTCCATAGCTGCGAATGGCAGGTCATGCAGACATGGGTCGGCGGCAGGCCCGCTTCCGCGCTGGTCTCGACGCTGGTGTGGCAATACCGGCAATCGATGCCCAGCCCGCCCACATGATGTTCATGGCTGAACGGCACCGGCTGGTCGCGCACCCAGCCGACCAGGGTGGCATAGCTCGATTCCATATAACCCCCGACAAGAAGCCCCGCGCCCAGACAGGCAAGCAGCAGCACCAGCAGCGCCGCGCGCAAGCGCGTATCGGCCGTTGCGGTGAAGATCTGTGGCACGGATCTCGCCCCCCTTTCCGCCCGGTTCCTGGCCGCGCTCCGTGCATCATCAATGGGTGCCGCCGCAGAAAGTTCCGACCGGATGGCCAACCGATGGCGCATCAACCTGTGCAGCCGTGGCTGAGGGAACGCGAGCGGGGGGCAGGGCCTTATATCCGGCACTGTCCGTCGCTTGCACACGCGCCATCAAGATCCATCACCGGAAGGAGCCCCAGCCCGTGCTGTCGCTGTTCGAACTGATGGCGAGCCTGTTGACGATCACGGCCGGCTTCGCCTGGATCAACCACCGCCTGATCGGCCTGCCGGAGAATATCGGCCTGTTGCTGATGGGGCTCGGCGCCTCGTTGATCCTGATCGCGATCGAGCTTCTGTTTCCGGCCACGACCATCTACCGGTCGGTCTCCGCCATGATCGGCCAGATCGATTTCTATGAAGCGGTGATGCACGGCATGCTCGCCTTCCTGCTGTTTGCCGGCGCACTGCATGTCGATCTGGACCGGTTGCGCTGGCGTGCGCCGGCGATCGGGGTTCTGGCGACGGTGGGCGTGCTGATCTCGATGGCGATCGTGGCGACCGGGCTGTGGGGGGCCGGGCAGGTTTTGTCGCTGCCGCTTGCCTTCAGCTGGTGTCTGGTGTTCGGCGCGCTGATCGCCCCCACCGATCCGGTCGCGGTGCTGACCACCCTGAAGATGGTCGACGTGCCGCAATCGCTGGAAACCGACATGTCGGGCGAGGCGCTGTTCAATGACGGCGTCGGCGTGGTGCTGTTCACGATCGCGGTGCAGCTCGCGGCGGGTGGTGGCGACATGGGGCTGATCGAGGGGCTGGACCTGCTGGTGGTGGAAGCGGGGGGCGGTGCGCTGCTGGGGGTGGCGACCGGCTATGTCGCCTTCGTCGCCATGCAGACGATCGACGATTACCCGATCGAGGTGATGATCTCGCTTGCACTGGTGACCGGCACCTATGCGGTGGCCGACCGGCTGGGGATGAGCGGCCCGATCTCGGTGGTGGTGGCGGGACTGCTGATCGGCAATCACGGTGCTGCGCACGCGATGAGCGACACCACCAAACGCTATGTCTTCGGCTTCTGGACGCTGATCGACGAGATCCTGAACGCGGTGCTGTTCCTGTTCATCGGGCTTGAGGTTCTGGTGTTGAACTTCGATCCGGATTTCGGCTGGATCGCGCTGATCGCGGTGCCCCTGGTGCTGGCGGCGCGCGCGGTGGCCGTGGCGGCACCGGTTGCGGTGCTGGACCGCTGGCAGCCCTTTGCGCGCGGTGCCGTGCCGGTGCTGATCTGGGGCGGGGTGCGCGGCGGCATCTCGGTGGCGCTGGCGCTGTCGCTGCCCGACAGCCCGGCCCGACCGCTGATCCTGGCCGCCACCTATGCGGTGGTTCTGTTCACGGTGGTGGTGCAGGGGCTGACCGTCGCCCGGGTGGCGCGGCGGATGGCGGGGCGGCCGCCGGCCGGTCAGCACCATGGCTGATGCGTCACATCCTCTCTTTGATGCCGCGCTTCAGCAGCCACCAGTTCGCCGGATAGCTGGTCAGGAAGCCCACCAGCATCGCGATCTGCATCATGAACCAGAATTCGGGCGTCGCCACCTCCAGCCGCATGCCGATCCATTGGCGGAAGATCAGGAACTGGGCCACGGCCATGAAGCCATACATGCCCACCTGCCAGGCGGTCAGCGACAGGCATCGGCCTTCACCGCCTGGATCAGCCCCTGACCCACCGACAGATCCCGCATCGGCTTGATGGTGAAATACTGGAACATCACCCCCAGGAAGAAGGCGAAGATATAGTCGAGGATCCACACCGCGAACATCTTCTCGGCGAACAGCCCCTGCCAGCCGAACCAGATGGCCGCCGCCGGCGCCGCCACCGCCAGCCATTCGGCGGCGATGTCGCCCAGAGTGCAGCCGCTGCCGCAATGAGCCGCCCCTTTGGCCACTTTCACTGCAAACGGCGTGTCGCGCATATGGGGCGGATCTTCGTCCTTGTCCTTCGCCGCCATGACCTTGGCCCGGGTGGCCAGCCGTCCGAAACGGCGATAGCCCCACAGCGTGATCACGGTGCCGAACAGCGCCGTCACCGGCCAGACGACATTCATGATCGCCATGTGTTGCGGATGCCGGAATTCGTCGACGGCAATGCCGATGGCGATAACCGCGCCCAGCACAAGGGCTGCGATCGACAGGATGTGAAGCCAGGCCGGAACCATGGGCGGACCTCCGCTCGCAATGAGACAAGACCCGCCGGCGCAGGTCCGGCGGGTCTTGTCTCAACGGAGGGATGCCGCCGCTGTTCCGATGACGGCGGTCGCGGATGTCGCCGGCGGCGCTATTGCATCAGCGCCGGCAGGAACAGCACGATTTCGGGAAATGCGATCAGCAGCAGAACCAGCACCAGATCGGCGACCAGGAACCACATGATGCCCCTGAAGATCTGACTGGTGGTGACGAGATTGCCGACCACCCCCTTGATGACGAAGACATTCATCCCGATCGGCGGCGTGATCATGCCGATTTCCAGGAACTTGGTCAGCACCACGCCGAACCAGATCAGGCTGAAACCGGCGGCATCGATGATTGGCAGCACGATCGGCATGGTCAGAAGCATCATGCCCATCGGCTCAAGGAACATGCCGAGCAGCAGATACATCACCGACACCGCCAGCAGCAGCAGGAACGGGTTGGCGCCGATCTCGATGACCATCTCCGACAGCCAGCTGCCGGTGCCGCTGAGCGCCAGGAACCGGCTGAGCAGGCTGGCGCCGATGGCGATGATCAGCAGCGCGCTGGTGGTCATCAGCGTTTCAAGCGCCGCGGTGCGGAACATGGTCCAACTGAAGGTGCGCTTGACGATGGCGACCACGCACGACAGAAACGCACCGACGGCGCCCGCTTCGGTGGGTGTGAACAGCCCGCCGAACAGGCCGCCGAACACGCCCAGCATGATCGCCAGAACCGGCCAGGTGTCGCGCAGCGCCTCAAGCTTTTCCGACATCGGAACGTCTTCGCGCACCTGCGGTGCCAGCGCCGGGTTCAGCTTCACCCGGATCAGGATGACGATGATATAGCCCAGCGCCGTCAACAGGCCGGCGACGATACCGCCCAGAAACAGCGCCGTCACCGGTACCTGCGCGATCACGCCGTACAGGATCATCAGGATGGATGGCGGGATCAGCGCGCCGATGGTGCCGGCGGCGGCCACCGTGCCGGTGGCCAGCTCGGCGTCATAGCGATGGCGCATCATCTCGGGCACGGCAATCCGGCCCATCGCCGCCGAGCAGGCGACCGACGATCCGGTGACTGCGGCGAAGCCGGCCGAGCCGAACACCGCGGCGATCGCAAGCCCGCCCGGAATACCCGACATCCACACCCGGGCGGCACGGAACAGCCCTTGAGTCAGTTGCGCGTGATAGCAGATGAAGCCCATCAGCAGAAACACCGGCACCGAGCTCAGCACCCAGTTGGCGGCGAACTGATAAGGGATCAGGCCAAGCGAACTCCAGGCGATCTTCCAGCCCAGCAGATACCAGATGCCGCTGAACGACACCCCGATCAGCGCCATGCCGATCGGCACTCGCAGCGCCAGAAGGACAAACAACAGGCCGATGCCGGCCAGACCGGTGCCGACATCGGTCATGCGTCGGTTTCCTTGCGGGCTGTGGGGTGGGCGTTGGTGACGACGTCATCGGGCATGGCGTTGCGCAGTCCCGACGGGCCACCGGTGATGCTGAGATAGAATTTGTAGAGCACCACCGCCGTCATCAGACCGGTGCCGACCGGCAGAATGTAATAGGACGGCCAGATCGGAATCTTCCAGCCTTCCTGGATCACGAAGGTGCCGACCGCCTGCTTCTTCATCGCCTCAAGAAAGGACTGCCGGGTGATGGCGGCGAAGACCAGCGCCGAGAACACATATGAGAAGCCGCGCAAGGCCCCCTGCACGCGGGCGGGCATCAGTTCGGTGACCACCTCGACCGAGATATGCTTGTCCGCTTCCTCGGCATAGGCGAGCGGCAGGAAGGCGACCACCAGCATGTAGAAATTGCTGACCGCCGCGATGGTGCCGGGCAGGGTGATGCCGAAGATGTTGCGAACCACCACGTCGATGGTGATGTGCAGCATCATCAGCGTCACCGCCAGCACGCCCAGGACCGTGGTGAAATGGATCAGACGCGACAAACCGCGTCCCAACGCCTGCATCGGGCGTATCTCCCCGTCATCGGGTGGCGGGACTAGCATCAGGCAATGCCCGGCCGGCGGTGCCCGCCATGCGGGCGGCCGCCGGGCCGGCCATCGGCCGGGCGATTACATGCCGTAGGTCTTGGGGTCGACCTTGGACACTACCTCGGTCCAGTAGAGCTCCGCCAGCTCGTCTGGGCCGGAGACGCCCTTCACCAGCCCCGCCCACTTCTCAAGCAGCGGCTTGAACGTGTCGATTGCCTTCTGCGGCTCGGCCACGCCGAACTTCGACGAATAAAATTCGGCGATCGTCTTCATGTCGGTGGTGACGAAATCGTTGGTCGCATTGACCAGCGCAGGGTCGGCCTCGTGGACGCGGATGCCCTTGTCGGCGGCACGCTTCAGGTCACGACCTTCGAAATTGACATACTGCCAGCCGCCATGTGCCGACATGGTGGTGCCGGCGCGCAGCAGGGCGGCACGTTCGTCATCCGTCAGCGACCGCCAGGTGTCGGCGTTGATGTTGGCGACGGTCGATGCGCCGAACACGCCGCCGGGGACACCGGTGGTGATGTCGGTGACGGCATCAATCAGCGCCAGGCCCGACAGTTCGGGGGCCGAGATGATCACGCAGTCGACGGCACCCTGGGTCAGCGCCTCGAAAGTCTCGTTGCCGGGCATGGACACGGCGGTGGCGCCCATGCTTTCCGACCAGCGGCGCCAGTTCTGGCTGCTGACCCGCATGCGCTTGCCCTTCAGATCATCGGCGGTGGTGACGGCCTTGTTGCACAGCAACATATAGCGGGTCGATGCGGCCGTGCCGGTGAACACCTGGTTCTGACCGGCCAGATCGTTCTGGCATTCCGGGCAATTCAAATAGATGTACTCCAGCATGGCGCTGGAGAAGATCAGACCATCGCGCCCGCCCGTGTCCATCAGGTTGAGCAGCATGGTCAGGTCGCCGGCGAGATTGATGTTCGGGAACTCGGCCGGGGTATAGGCAGTCAGTACATAGCCGATATCGACCAAGCCATCGCGGACACCGCCCGGGGTTTCGGCCAGGTTAAGCAGCGACAGCGGGAACACCTTCACCGACAGGGTGCCCTTGCTCAACTCGGCGACCTTCTTGGTATAGACATCGGCGGCGATGGTCGATGCGGTGTTGGCCGGAAAGCCGATCGCATAGCGCAGCTCCCGTGCTTCCGCGGCGCCAGTCAGGCCGGCGCCGGCCGTCACGCCGGCCGCCACGGCCATGGACATCAGTCTCTTGGCGAACGTCATCGTGGTCTTCCTCCCGTTGGGCCTTATTGTTTGGTTTTCTTGGCTTGTCTTGCTTCTCTTGGCGCATGTCCGCGCGGGGGGCGGCCGCGCATGGGCCGGCCCCTCGTCACATCTGCCGCCGTTGATCAGGTGGTCGCCGTCTCGAAGTGGTCGGCGAATTTGGTGCGCAACTCGGTCTTGCGGATCTTGCCGGTCACGGTCATCGGCATTTCTTCCAGGAAGATCACCAGCTTGGGCATCTCGAAGCCGCCCAGATGTTTGCGGCAATGCTCAAGAATGCTGTCTTCGGTGGGATCGGTGTCGGGCTTCGGCACCAGGAAGGCGGTGACCGCTTCGCCCCAGCGGGCATGGGGCAGGCCCACGACCACGGCGTTCTGAACGTCCGGATGGCCCAGAAGCACTTCTTCGATCTTGATCGAGGGCACGTTCTCGCCGCCGGACTTGATCATGTCCTTCTTGCGGTCCAGGAACAGCAATTCGCCGTGGTGGTCGATCAGCCCCAGATCGCCGGTGTGGTGCCATCCATGTAGCCGCGCGGCCGTGGTGGCCTCAGGCTGCTTGTAATAGCCCAGCATCACATTCGGGCCGCGATGCACGATTTCGCCGATGGTACCACGCGGCAGGATGTTGCCATCATCGTCCATGATCGCGGTGTCATTGACCACATTGGACTCGCCCCAGTAATTACCGAAGCGGGCGAGTGCTCGGTCGGGCCGTGACATCACGGTCGATGGATACATTTCGGTCTGGCCGCTCGACAGGCGGAAATCGGGGCAGAGTTCATTGACCAGCCGGGTCATCAGCGGCTCGGGCATTGGTGCCATGGCATACACGCACATGCGCAAATTGATGTCGCGCTGCTTGCGCGACGGGTGGTCAAGAACCGCACGGTACATCAGTGGCAGGCCGACCATAATATTGATCTTCTCGGCGGCCATGCCCTCGATCAGCGCCGCCGGGTCGAAGCCGCGCATCAGCAGCATCTTGGCGCCAGCCAGCACGCCGGTCAGCATCACCGAGTGTTGCGCGCAATGGAACATCGGCAAGACGGCGGTAACCCCATCCTCGCGCCCAATTCTCCATTCGATCGCATTGCTCATGGCCGCCATCACCACCGACAGGTGGCAATGCATCACGCCCTTGGGCCGTGACGTGGTGCCGCTCGTGTACATGATCAGGGCCAGCTCGCGCTCGTCGATCTCGACCACCGGCTCGGTCGCGGGCTGGCTGGCGATGGCGTCGGCAAAGCCTGTGCCGGGCAGGGCACCGGCCGCGATCCCGCTGCCGGACACTGAAATCACTGTCATCGGCACGCCCAGCGCCGCCAGCATCGCCGCCATGGCCGGCTGTGCGGCCAGCACGTCATCGACCACCACATGCCCGACGCCGGCATGGTGCAGGATATAATCGATATCCTCCGCCGCCAGCATCGCATTGGCCGGTACCCAGACCAGGCCGGCCTTGTGAATCCCGAAGATGACCGGCATGAAATCGGTGCTGTTCGCACAGATGCAGCCGACCTTGTCGCCTGTGGTCAGGCCCTGGGCCAACAGGAAATTGGCATAGCGGTTGGCCGCATCATCAAGCATTGCATATGTGGTGCAGCGGTCGCCCTCCACAATCGCGGCCCTGTCGGGATGACGCTGTGCGGTGCGGCGCAGAATGTCGCCGATTGCCACACGGCCGATACTTCCCGGCCCGGCAACGCCTTCGATCACGCGCTGCGTGCTGGTGGTCATGGTGGTCTTTCCTCCCTGGCGGCGCCTGTCGGTATGGCGCTCTGGTCATTCAGTTGATCGTAGATGTCGATTGGTGCGTGTGACAGGTGATGCTGGTGTGTTATCAGGCGCCCATGGCCGGTCCGTTCCGGATCTGGTCGTCCCCGTGGCGGTCGGGGATCATGGCCCGGGGCGCCTCCGGCCCGGGGCCGGTCGACATGGACGGGAGATGCGGGTCAGGCCCCGGTTACCCAGCTGGCTTTGCGCTTCTCAAGGAAGGCCGCGACGCCCTCCTGGCCTTCAGCGCCACGCAGGCAGCGGGCGAATTCGGCCGAGGACTGGTCCAGAAGGTCGGCGAGGGGTGTGATCTTGCCGGCCATCAACAACCGCTTGGTGGTCGCGTTGGCGCCGGGCGCGCAGCGTCGGATGTCGGCGAGCAGGCGATCGAGCCGGGCATCGAGCGCCGCCGTGTCGGTCATAACCTCATGTGCCAGCCCGATGCGTCCGGCCTCGGCGCCGTCGAAGCGCATACCGGTCAGCGCCAGCCGGCGAGCCTGCGAAATGCCGATCCGGGCGGCCACAAAGGGCGCGATCTGTGCCGGTGGAATTCCGAGCCCGGTTTCCGACAGCGCGAAGCGCGCATCGCCGGTGCAGATCATCACGTCGCCGATGCAGGCGAGGCCCAGCCCGCCACCGAAAGCCGCCCCTTCAACAGCGACCACCACGGTTTGCGGCAAAGCCTCGATCCGCATCAGAAAGCTGCCGAAGCGGCGGTTGTCGGCCATGATCGGGTCGGGCTGGCCGGCGGCGGGCTTCGGCGCCCGGAACGCGGCCATGAAGCCCTTGATATCGCCGCCGGCGCAGAAGGTGCCACCGGCGCCGCGGATGACCAGCGCGCCGACGTCTGGGTGATCTTCCAGCCACGCCACCACCTCGATCATCTGGCGGACCAGTTCATGGGTCATGGCGTTGCGGACATCGGGCCGGTTCAGGGTCAGCTTCAGGACCGGGCCGTCAAGATCGAGCAGAAGGTCGGGGCAGATCGGCAGTCGTGACGTCGTCATGTGATGGCCCCGATCAGCTGGCGGCACGCGGGGGCAGGATGCCCATACCCTTGGCGATGATGCCCAGCATCACCTCGTCGGCGCCGCCACCGATCGAGGTCAGGCGGCCGTCGCGGTACAGCCGGGTCACCTCGGTCTCGTTCATGAAGCCCATGCCGCCCCAGTATTGCAGGCAGCCATCGGCGATTTCACGGGTGAAGCGACCGGCGCAGAGCTTGGCCATCGATGCCAGATGGGTCATGTCCTCGCCTGCCACATAGCCCTCGACCGCGCGATAGATGATCGAGCGCAGCAGCTCGACCTTGGTCTGAAGCTCGGCCAGCTTGAAATGCACGACCTGGTTGTCGAGCACCGGCTTGCCGAAGATCTTGCGCTCACGGGTATAGGCGATCGTGTCGGCGATGGTGCTCTCAAGCAGGCGCAGCGAGGAGGCCGAGCCCCAGATGCGCTCTTCCTGGAACTGCTGCATCTGATAGACGAAGCCCATGCCCTCGTCGCCAATACGGTTGCGCTGCGGCACGCGCACGCCCTCGAAATGAATCTGAGCGGTATCGGACGCACGCATGCCCATTTTGTCGAGCTTGCGGGCAATGGTGACGCCCGGGGTTTTCATCGGCACGCAGATCAGCGATTTGTTGCGGTGCGACGGGCTATCGCCGGTATTGGCCAGCAGGCAGATCCAGTCGGCCTGGGTGCCATTGGTGATCCACATCTTGCCGCCGTCGATGATGTAGTCGTCACCATCCTTGCGCGCGCGGGTCTTGATGCTGGCGACGTCGGATCCGGCACCCACTTCCGACACGCCAATGCAGGCGACGCGGTCGCCGGCGATCGACGGCACCAGAAATTCGCGACGCAATTCATCGGAGCCGTGCTTCGACAATGCCGGTGTCGCCATATCGGTCTGCACGCCGATCGCCATCACCACCGAAGGCGAGCGCGCGGCGCTGATCGCCTCGCAGAACGCCAGCTGATAGGTGTAGTCGAGGCCCAGGCCGCCGAATTCCTCGGGCTTGTTGATGCCGAGGAAGCCATGATCGCCCATCTTCTTGAACAGGTCATGGGCGGGGAAAATACCCGCATCATCCCATTCCTGAACGTGTGGATTGATTTCGGTTTCCACGAACTTCGTCACTGAATGCATCATCTGCTGATGCTGCTCTGTGTAAAGCATGTGCCTCAAGCTCCTCAGGTCATCCTGGCGCGTGGCGGTCGCGCGGGACGAGGTTGTTATTGGGGGGAGGGCGGTCGGGCGTGGTGACGAGAGGGCGGAGAGGCCCTGCGAAGCCGCCGCTTGCCTTATATGCCCTTATATCTAACAATAGGCATTGACCGGTGGCGTTGTAAAGTCTTCGTGCGCGTCGATCGCATGACAGTCGGGGATCGTGTCGCGGCGCACAGAGTGTTATGTTGCGCCGCAAGCGGCATCGCGGCCGGACCGTTGCAGATGCGAAGTGAAACCGGCCTGCCGATGCAGCCGGCGGGAGTAAGGGTGTGATCAACGACACGGTGTTCCGGATGCAGAGACTCGGCGCGGGGCGCGTCGCGGACGACAGCGACGACAATGACCGTGTCGCTTTGTATGTGCGGCTGTCGCGCATCTTCCGCGACCGCATCCGATCCGGCGAATGGGCGCCGGGCGACAAACTGCCGCCTGTGCCTGAATTGTGCCGCGATTTCGCCGTGGCGCCGATCACCGTTCGTCAGGCGCTGCGGATGCTGGCCGACAAGGGGCTTTTGGTTGCGATCCGTGGCAGGGGCACCTTTGTGACCGAGGGCCAGCAGGCGGCGGTGGATGATCCAGAACTGCGGCGCGCGATCAACAACCGCCTGGACCTGACCCCCGGCCAGGGTATTCGCGTGTTGAAGCGTGAAATGGATGTGGCGCTGCCGCCGGATCTGGCGGCGATCGATGGCCGGGCCAAACGCGCCTATGTCAAGATCACCAAGATCCATCTGTATAACGAGACGCCCTTCGCGCTGATGGACGTCTATGTCGACGCTGCCGCCTATCGTCTGTTCCCGCCGAACTCGGAACATAATGCCAAGATGCTGCGGATGCTGATCAATCATGGTCGCGAGAAAATGGGCCGGTCGCGACAGATCATGACCATATCCCATGCCGATCAGGCGGTGGCGCGGGCGCTCGATTACTCAATGGGCGGCGTCATGGTGAAGATGATCTCCACCATTCTCAGCGAGGATGGCGAAGTCCTGATCGCCAACAACGCGTTGTACCGGGGTGACATGTTCGTGATGGAGCATGTCGATCAGAATATCGGCGTGCCGAGCATACCCGATCCGAGCCGGTCACCGACCCGCGCCGGCCATTGAGCTGCCGCCGGCGCCCGGTATCCCGGTTGTGCCTGACGACAGCAGGCGATCGGCGGCGCGTTCGGCCGACAGGTCGTCGAGAAACCGGGTGAGCCGCATGTGATGCGGTATCAATGCCGCCAGCCGCGTCGCCTTGACCTGCATGGGCCTCTGCAGCCCCAGCCGGACGGCAATGCCGGGCCGATAGATGGCGTTGCGCATCTCGGCTGCGGCGCCGAGCCCGCGCAATGGGAACAGCCCTTCATCGGCCGGATCGTCACAGCGATCCAGATGAACCACGGCCGCGAGCGGCAGCGGCTGGCGCACGAACCGGTCGTCGATCGGCACCTGAAACTTGGTCAGGTCGCGGATGCACAGATCCAGCGCTGTGGTGTCGATCTGCCGGCGGTCGGCGGAATCCTGCCATAGCCGCATGCGGGGATAGGCGGGCCATGCCCGGCAGCATCCATCCTCACCGATGCGGAGCATCGTCAGATCATCGGCCAGCATGCCCAGGCCGCGGGCGACCAGGCTGGCGGCCAGGGTCGATTTGCCGGCACCGGATGCACCGGTGATCGCAACGGCCTGATCGCCGATGCGCAGGCAGGCCGCGTGCAGCACGATCTCGCCACGCTGATGGCACAGCGCGCCCATGATGATGCCCAGCAGATAGGTGCGGATGTCCACCGCGTCGATGTCGGTCTCGGGTGACACCACGATCTCGCAGCCGCCTGCGACCAGAACGTTGCCACAGTCTTTCAGCCGGATCAGAACCCGGCCGTCTGCGACCTCGACCGTGCGAAAGGGCGGGGTGACGGCCGGGTCATGCGCCGTCTCGTCGGGCGCCGTCTCAAGTGCATGAGGCACCGGCCCGACGCGGATGATGACATCCGGCTGATGGCCGGCGGGACCATCCCAGGCCGGGACTTCCGGCAAGGGGATCTCGGACCGGATATGCCAGCCGAACAGTAGATGGTCCTGCGTCACGATGGCGATGCCCCCTGCGGCCGCTGGTCTCCTGGCCAAGTGATACGGCGCGGTGGTCATCGGCCGCAAGGGGAACGATATAAAAAGGCGCTAGTTGCGCGCCATGCGATGTCGGCGCAGTTTCAGCCGGCCGATCTGATTGCGGTGAGCCTCGTCGGGGCCGTCGGCGATCCGAAGCAGGCGGGCGGTGGCATAGGCGGCGCCCAGGCCATGATCATTGGTCACGCCGGCGCCGCCGAATAGCTGAATGGCCATGTCGATCACCTTGCAGGCCATGTTGGGCACCGCCACCTTGATCATGGCGACCTCGGCGCGCGCGGCCTTGTTGCCCACCGTGTCCATCATCCAGGCGGCCTTCAGGGTCAGCAACCGTGCCTGTTCGATCATGATCCGGGCATCGGCGATCCGTTCCAGCGTCACCGTCTGTTCCGACACCGGCTTGCCGAAGGCGACGCGTTCATCGGCGCGCCGGCACATCGTCTCCAGCACCCGTTCCGCCAGGCCGATCAGGCGCATGCAATGATGTATCCGCCCCGGGCCCAGGCGCCCCTGCGCGATCTCGAATCCCCGGCCCTCGCCCAGCAGCATGTTCGCGGCCGGCACCCGGACGTTGTCGAACCGCACATCCGATGCCCGGTCGGGCATGCCATAGAAGCCGAACACCGGCAGCGGGCGCAGCACGGTGATGCCGGGGGTCCCATCGGTACCAGGATCATCGATTGCTGGTGATGGCGGTCGGCATTATCGGGATCGCTCTTGCCCATGAAGATCAGGATCTTGCAACGCGGATCGGTAGCGCCGGTCGTGAACCATTTATGGCCGTTGATGACATAATGGTCGCCATCGCGGCGGATATGGCTCTCGATATTGGTGGCGTCCGACGAGGCGACCGCAGGCTCGGTCATCGCGAAGGCCGAGCGGATCCGGCCGTCCAGCAGCGGTGTCAGCCATGCCTCCTGCTGTTCGGGTGTGCCATAGCGTGCAAGCACCTCCATATTACCGGTATCGGGGGCCGAGCAGTTGAACACTTCGGGCGCCAGATGCGACCGCCCCATCACCTCGCAGAGCGGCGCATATTCGGCGTTGCTCAGCCCGGCGCCATGGGCGCTTTCGGGCAGGAAAAGGTTCCAGAGGCCGGCGGCCCTGGCCAGCGGCTTCAACTCCTCGACCACCGGCTGAACCTTCCACGGGCCCAACTCCTCGCTTTCGCGATAATACCGGTCTTCGTTCGGATAGATATGGGCGTCCATGAAGGCTTCGAGCCGGGCCTTGATCTCGGTCAGACGGGGGAGTGGTCCAGACGCATGGCAGGCCTTCCTGTCGAGAGGCGTCGAGGCGGCGTGATGGGAGAATAAGCGTGCTGGCCGCTTGCAGTTATGTAATACCTAATGATAGGTATATAGAAAATGCGCGCCGGTACAATCCGGAACCGCGCCGGTGCCGGCATCTTCGCTGCGGCACCGGTCCCTTTTGCCCGGGCGCCAGACGATATCCCCAAAAAACAAGGCCGCATCCGCCACCCCGCGCGGACATCCGGCCGGACATCATGTGGAGAGATTGCGGCCATGAGCGACAGGATCGTGCGGATCGGTGGAGCATCGGGCTTCTGGGGTGACAGCGCCGTCGGCGCGCCGCAACTGGTTCGGCATGGGCAGATCGACTATCTGGTGTTCGATTATCTGGCCGAACTGACCATGTCGATTCTGGCCACGATGCGGTCGAAATCGCCTGATCAGGGCTATGCGACCGATTTCGTCGACATTGCGATGCGTGCGGTGATCCGCGATGTCGCCGCCAAGGGCATCAAGGTGTTGAGCAATGCCGGCGGGGTCAATCCGCGGGCCTGTGCCGCCGCTCTGGCGAAACTTGCCGACGAGGCCGGTGTCACGTTGAAGATTGCGGTGGTCGAAGGCGACGATCTGTTGCCGCGGACCGACGCTCTGCGCGCGGGCGGCATGACCGAGATGTTCACCGGGGCACCGATGCCCGACAAATTGATGAGCGCCAATGCGTATCTGGGCGCGCTGCCGGTGAAGGTCGCACTCGATGCCGGTGCCGATGTCGTCATCACCGGCCGGTCGGCCGACAGCGCGCTTGCGCTTGGCGCGCTGATGCATGAATTCCGCTGGACGGCGGACGACTACGATCGTCTGGCGGCCGGCAGTCTGGTCGGGCATATCCTGGAATGCGGCTGTCAGGCGACCGGCGGCCTGCATACCGATTGGGATCTGGTGCCGGATTGGGCCGGGATCGGCTATCCGATCACCGAATGCGCCGCCGATGGCTCGTTCGTCGTCACCAAGGCGCCGGAAACCGGCGGTCTGGTGGTACCGGCGGTGGTGGCCGAGCAGATGTTGTACGAGGTGGGTGACCCCGCCGCCTATCTGCTGCCGGATGTGATCTGCGATTTCACCGCCGTGACCATGGAAACCGCGGGCCCCGACCGGGTGCTGGTGCAGGGCACGCGTGGGCATGCACCCACCGACAGTTACAAGGCCTCCGCCACCTATATGGATGGCTGGCGCGCGGTGGCGCAGTTGACCATCATCGGCATCGATGCGGCGGCAAAGGCGCAGCGGACAGCCGATGCGATCCTTGAACGCACGCGTCAGATGCTCCGCCACAGCAACCTGCCCGACTACCGTGCCACTCATACCGAAATTCTCGGTGCGGAATCGATGTACGGGCCGCACGGTCGTGCGTTTGGCGCCCGCGAGGTGGTGATGCGCCTGGCGGTCACCCATGACGATCGCAAGGCTCTGGCGATGTTCGCACGGGAAATCGCGCCGGCCGGTACGTCCTGGTCGCCGGGCACGACCGGGGCAGGGGGGCGGCCGAAGCCGTCACCGATCGTGCGGCTGTTCTCGTTTCTAATGCCGAAGGCCGATGTGCAAGTGACGGTGACGCTGGGCGGCAAGACCATGCCGGTCGCGATTCCCGCCGGCAGTGCTGGCGGCGGTGCCGCCCTTCAGGCACCCGAACCCATGCCGGCCGCCGATCCGGTCGCTGCCGATGCTGCTGCGGCGATGGTCGGCGTGCCACTGGTGTCGCTCGCCTATGCGCGCAGCGGTGACAAGGGCGACAGTTCGAATATCGGCATCATCGCCCGTGACCCCGGCTTTCTGCCGCTGCTGCGTCGCGATCTCACCCCGGCACGCGTCCAGGCCTATTTCGCTCATCTGCTGGCGGCCGACAGCACGGTGGCGCGGTTCGAGGTGCCGGGCGTGAACGCAGTCAATTTCCTGCTCACCCGCGCATTGGGGGGGGGCGGCATGGCCTCGTTGCGGAACGACCCGCTGGGCAAGGGTTTCGGGCAGATGCTCCTGGACATGGTTGTGGATGTGCCGGCGGATTGGCTCGATCATCCGAAATTACGCAAGCCGGCGGCCTGATCCTTCTTCATGCTTGTGTCATACGGTCAGGATACGTCCATCATCGCTGATGGGCGTATCCTATAGCCATTTTTCCATATCATAATTGTGAATCATAACGCCCGCGATGTCGATGTCGTTGCGTTTGATGATCGTGAACCCGCGCGTCACGAACAGCCGCGATGCGGCCTCGCTGGCCTCGACAAACAGGCGGGGCAGGTGGTTTTCGGCGGCATGCCGTTCCAGATGCGTGCAGAGCGTGCTGGCAACGCCCGCCCCCGCCACTGCCGGAGCGACATACAGAAAATGAAGATGGCCATCGCGCTCCAGGTCTGCGAAACCGAGATACTGTGTGCATGTGGTCCCGCTGTCCTGCTCAACCTCATCCACAGCCACCAGCCGCAGGCGTCCATCCTGCGCCAGCCTGTCCAGCCGCACCGGATCGGGTGTCAACGATAACCAGGCCGCAACCTGCGCCGCCGAATAGTGGCGGCGGCCAAGTTCCATGACTGAGGCGCGATACAGATCCGACAATGCTGCCGCATCCTCGGAATGATAGTGACGGATCATCATGACCGGCGTACTCCCGTAAGCTGCGGTGCCCGTCTGGCGCGCTGCCGCAGATGGCAACATATTATCGTTCTTTGATAGGCCGTACCACGCACTCGGTGGTGATTGGCTCGGCAAACGGATCGCTCGTCATCAAAGAGCGGGAGGCCAGCCAATGACAGGGGAGAAACCACGGCAACCTCTCATGCGTCAAGGGTCCGGCACGACCACGTCGCGCGGTATGGCCGGGCGGGCGGTTGTGCTGCATCAAACGGCCGCATATTATCGACCTTAGAGGCGGCAGAATAGCCCCTTCGCGGCCTGTCGGCGCACAACCCCACCCACTCGCCGCTGAACTCTATGCGGCAGACCCCGCGTGCTGGATCGTTAGCCACCACGTGGAGAGGTTCCCTGTCCGTCGCCTAGCGGGGATTGCATCTTGTCAGCACGTCGAGACGCATGCCAGACAATGGGCCGGACAAGTGCCAGTGTCGCGAGCCCGGCCTGTTCCTCCATCCGATTGATGACGGTTCGGAACGCCTTTTGGGCCAGCCAGATCGCGAAAAGCGCATCAGGTGGTTCCGTCTGATCGGGATCTGCGTCAGCGGCGCACAAATATGCTGTTGACGGCACGCCACCTACCCGATTGATGAAGAACCACCACCAATGGATGTCGCGATCTCCTGGCCGGCTCACATCTGCTGCCGGCCAAGCTCTGCCATAGCTGCCTACCCCTCTTCATGGCTTGCAATGATGACGTGCTCGGTATGTCGAGGGTAAGAATGTCAGTCATTTCAGTACCTTGTTATGAGCTTACCCATCTTTATGCATAAAAGATCGATAATCATCCATTATCGGGCCTGTTAATTTCGGGCCAGGGCAGGCGGACAGTCTGCTGACTCCCACAGTTTGATGGTCAATTCTCGCTCAGTCGCCATGGATCGAACAGATGTGGAAGTGTTGCCGCTTGCTCGTGCAGTCCTGCCGTCGCTCGCATTCAAGGCTGCGGCAGATTGGTGCCTGACACCGATATCTTCCAAACAAAACAAAGGCTTGATGGGCAGCTTCCTTGCCCATCAAGCCTTCTGTCAACATCAGATCAGCGTTGAATATCTGCGGCCCGTCAATCCGCAGCGGCCTGCATGGCCACGCCGTCGTGCCGGATCTCGGCGGTCTTGGGATCTGCCGCATCCGCCGCCGGCAGCACCCGTCCGGCCTGCATGCGGATATGGCGATCGGCGACATGGAAGTATCGGTCATCGTGTGAGATCGCGATGATCGTTCGGCCCTCCGCCTTCAATGCCGGCAGCAACTCGGTATAGAACACCCGGCGGAATTCGGGATCCTGATCGGCCGCCCATTCATCGAACACCAGGATCGGCCGGCCTTCCAGCCAGGCATGCACCAACGCGAGGCGTTTGCGCTGGCCGGTCGACAGGTCGGTGGTGGTGAATTTTCCGTCTTTCACCGATACTTTATGGGCAATTTCAAGTTCTTTGAGGTAGCGCTCGACGTCTTGCATGGGCACGCCCTCCGGTACACTCAGATCATCAAACAGAAAGTAATCGGCAAAAATCGTCGAGAACATCTGTCGATAGTCGTCAACCACATCGGGCGCCAGCGGCTGGCCGTTATACAACCGCTCTCCCGCAGCCGGTTCATAAAGGCCAAGCAACAGTTTAATCAGCGTCGTCTTGCCACCACCATTTTCGCCGGTGATGAACACGATTTCACCGCGCCGGATGGTCAGATCGACCGGCCCCAGTTCGAAGGCGGTGCCGCCATCCGGTGCCGGAAAGGCATAGCGCAGGCCGACAAGATCGATCCGCTCCATCGGTGCCAGCGCCACCGGCCGGTCGACCAATGGCAGATGGGCCTCCGGCGCTGAGAACCTCGCCCGCAGATCGGCGATCCGGCCGATCGACACCTGCGCGCGGCCCAGCAGCGGCAGCATCGCCACGATCCCCTCGATCGGCCCCTTCACATACAGCAGCACCAGCACGAAACCGCTGATCACCCGCGCATCCGCCGTCGGCGACAGGGCCTGGATCAGCAGCATCAACCCGATCACCACGAAGAACAGCGCCGAACCGAAGGCATTGGCGGTGCAGAAGATCTGAACCGCCCGCATCCGCAGATCGCGGATCCGGCCGATGGTGCGGTCGATCTGCACACCATACATGTCGACCCGGCGCTGGCGGTTGATGCGCAGTTCCTTGGCACCTTCGGTGATCGCCCGATACTGTTTCTGAAGGTCGTCTTCGGCCTCGCGCGCCGCGCTGAACCCCTCGAAGCCCTTCTTGCGGGCATAGGTGTGCCCGGCAGTGCCGATGATGATCGCCACCAGCGCGATCAGGAACATCATCGGCGACAGCACGATCAGATAGGCGAAACAGCCCAGTGCGATCGCGATCGAGATCGCAAAGCCCGAGAAGTTGAAGGTGAACTGGGTGATCGTGTCGACGTCCTGATTCAGCACCGCCGTCAATCTGTGCAGACGATAGCGCTCAAGTTCAGCCACCGGCGCCGACAGGATGCGCCCGCACAGATCGCGCCGCAGCTCGGCCACCACCTTCTGCCCGACCAGGCTGTTGCCGATATCCGAGATGGTCTCGCCCGCCAGGGTCAGCACCGCCAGACCGCCGAACAGCAGCAACAGCGCCGTCGTGGCCCCGCCTTCGGTGTGCAGGGCATTGTTGATCGTGGCGAGCAGAGATGCCGTGGCGAGGCCACTCGCCGTGCCCATCAGGGTCGAGAACAGCGCGATCGGCCAGAATGGCCGCAGGATTCGCAGGATTTCGGCAAGCATCCGGGTTCCTTTCCGGTCGCCCGGCCAGCGCTGAGGATCAGCGACGGCGCAGGAGCCACATGAAATACGGCCCGCCGATCAATGCGGCGAGCAGGCCCGCCGGCATCTGGCGGGGAAATAGCAGGGTCCGGCCCAGCCAGTCGGCCGCGACCATGATCAGGGCGCCCAGGATGATCGCGACCACGATCTGCGCCAGCGCCCGGCGGGCACCGGCCATTCGGGCGATATGCGGGGCCATCAGCCCCACGAAGCTGAGCGGTCCGATCACCAGCGTGGCGATCGCCGCCAAGCCCGCCGCCAGCACCAGCACCAGCAGACGGCTGAGCCCTACCGGCACACCCAGCGCCCGTGCGGTCGGGCCGCCCAACGGCAGGATGTCCAGCCAGCGCGCAGCCAGCGGCACCAGGGCCAGCAGCCCCGCCCCCGTGACCAGCGTCACCACGGCATCCCGTGGCCCCACGACATAGGTGGAACCGGCCATCCAGTTGAGCAGCATGGTCGCGCGCGGATCGCCCGTCGCCAGCATGCCCACGACCAGCGCATCGAACAGCGCCCCCACCGCCACACCGGCCAGCAGCACCCGTTCGGGGCCGAAGCCCGATCGCCGCCCCACCCACAGGATGAAGATCAGCGTCACCAGCGCGCCGGCGGACCCGGCGGCGATCTGTTCCGGCCGGCCGACCACCGGCAGCAGAAAGCCGACGATGATGGTGCCGATGGCGGCACCACCGCCGATGCCGAGCACTTCCGGGCTGGCCATCGGATTGCCGGTGAAGCGCTGCATCAGGCAGCCCGCCGCCGCCATCAAACCGCCGGCGGTGAGCGCCGCCAGCACGCGCGGCCAGCGCCAGCGCAACATGTCACCGGCGCCGTCGAGGCCGAGCCATTGCCAGCCATCCGCCGTGCGGCCGAAGCCCAGCGCCACGATCACCACCACCGCCAGAGCGGCCAGGCCGATGATGGCGATCCGCCGGACCGCGCCCTGGCGGGCCGCAATCTCCTGCGGTATTTCGGCTCCAGGTCGGCCGCCGAAGCTCAGCCGCGGCAGCATCCACAGCAGCAGCGGCGCCCCCAGCAGTGCCGTGACCGCACCGGTCGGCAGCATCTCGCCGGCCAGAAGCACGATCTGATCGGTCAGCCACAGCAGCGCCGCGCCCACCAGCGGCGCCCAGATCAACCGGTCGCGCAACCGCCGGGCGCCGGCCAGCCGCGCCAGGGCGGGTGCCGCAAGGCCGATAAAGCCGATCACGCCCACGGCGGCGACCACGAAGCCGGTCAGCGCCACGGCCAGCGCCATTGCCGCCAGCCGCATCCGGCGTAGTGACACGCCCAGACCGGATGCACCTTCATCATCCAATTCGAACAGGCTGAGCGGCCGGACCATCACGGCGACCAGCGCGCCCACGATCACCAGCCGGGGCAGCAACCACACGACCACCGTCCAGTCCTGCTGAACCAGCGACCCGCCGCCCCAGATGAACAGGGCGGTCAGATAGGGCTCATAAAGCAGGTTCAGCGCAGCACCCAGCGCGCCGCAATACAGGCTGACGATCATGCCCGCCAGGATCAGCGACACATCCGACAAGCCGCGCCGCCAGGCCAGGCCGAACACCGCCATCACCGCGACACCGCCCCCCGCGACCGCCAGCGCCTCGCGCCCCCAGCCGCCGGGCGCGATCAGCGCCGGCGCCCACAATGTGGCGACGGTCAGCGCCATGCGCGCGCCGGCCGCCACCCCAAGGGTCATCGGCGAGGCAATCGGGTTGCGCAAGACCTGTTGGAACACGGCACCCGCCAGCCCCAGCGCCGCGCCACACAAGACCGCCACCGCAATCCGCGGCAACACGCTGTAATGCACCAGCAATTGCCGGATGTCGGCGGTGTCCGGCGACAGAATGGCCGATGACCACAAAGCCGGCGGTACATGGCCGTTCAGCCGCATCAGCGCCAGCGCCAGGGCGGGCAGGGCCAGGGCTGCCACCAGCCACACCGGGTGCCGGCCGCGAGGCGCCACCCTGTCCATGGTCATGGTCATGCGCCACGCCCTTCCGTCGTGCTGGACTTATCGGCGCCACCGCCGAGGGCCAGGCTGAGACAATCAGCGAAGCGCACCGTGCAAGGCACGGCACCAAAAGGAAAAACAGCCGGCAGGCCAACCATGCGTCCATCCGCGATCGCCGGCAGATGGCGCCAGAGCGGGCTTGTCCGCAGCCGTGCCACCACCCCCTCGGGCGCCGGCGCCACATGCACCAATCGCGCCTCCGGATCGCTCAACAACCGCTCGATTCCCACGGTCACCGAGCCCCATGGTCCGCTGTCGCCTGTCCAGGCATTACGCAGGCCCAGCCGGCCCAGCGCGTGCTGCCACAGGCTGGTGGTGCCGAACACCCGCACATGACGATCGTCGAGAAAATTCACCACATGGACCGGTCGGCCGTCATAGCCGCGCAATCGGTCGCGCGCCCGGTCGATCTGCCGGGCCGCACGCGCGAGATAATCTTCGGCTTCGGTGCTGCACCCGACCAGCGTCCCCAGCCGTCTGGTCTCGGCGACGGCGGCAGGGAAGGCCTCTTGTCCCGTGCCATAGATCGTCAGGCTGACCGTCGGCGCCACCTGCTCCAGGCGCGCGCGGACCGTCTCAAGCCCCGGGGCGATCACGATCAGGTCGGGGGCCAGTTGCTGCATCACCTCAAGATTGGGTTCAAGCCGCAGCCCGACATCGACCACACCGGCGGGCAGGGCCGGTTCCACCACCCAGGCTTTGTAGTCCGGAATCCGCACGATGCCCACCGGCGGCAGGCCCAGCATGATCAGCGTCTCGGCCGATGACCAGTCGAGCGCCACCACCCGTGGCGAGATCGCATCGCCAGCCCCCTGCCCCGCGCGTGACGCTGAAACGACCTGCGGTAGAAATGACAGACAGCCGAGCCCGGCCAGCAGCGATCGCCGCGAGAGGGTCATGATCCCGGCTCCCGTCTCAATATACGAAACCGAGCGGCGCACCGCCGGCCGGGTGCGGCAGGATGCCCATGCGCAGGCCGAAGATCCGCGCCAGCTCGGCCTCGGTCATCAGCGTCTCGGGCGTGCCGCGCACCAGCACCCGCCCGGCCTTCAGCGCCAGAATGTCGTCGCAGAACCGCGCCGCCATGTTGATGTCGTGCAGGATGATCACCACCCCCAGCCCGCGCAGCCGGGCCAGCCGACGCACGAGATCGAGGATTTCCACCTGATGGGCGATATCCAGCGCCGAGATCGGTTCATCCAGCAACATATAGGCGCTGTCCTGGGCAACCAGCATCGCCAGCCACACCCGCTGCCGTTCACCACCCGACAGGCTGTCGACCATCCGGTCGGCAAAGCCGGTGACGTCGGTCAGGGCCATGGCCTCGTCCACCCGGTCCTGGTCGCGCGATCCGAACCGGCCGAGCGCCCCATGCCAGGGATAGCGCCCCAGCCGCACCAGCTCGCGCACCGTCATGCCGGCCGCGGTCGGCGGCTGTTGCGGCAGATAGGCGACCTTACGACCGAAGGCGCGGTCGCCCCAGGCGGAAAGCGCCCGCCCCTCAAGCCGCACCGTGCCGGCCGTCGGCGTGATCTGCCGGGCCAGAAGCCGCAACAAGGTGCTCTTGCCCGAGCCGTTATGCCCGATCAGCCCCAGCACCCGGCCCCCGGCCACGCCGAGATCGACATCGGCAAGCAAGACCCGCCCGCCGACCGTGACGCCCAGCCCCTCGGCCTCGAAGCTCATCACCCGGCCCTCACCCGAAACGACAGCCGCGGACGGCGCCGGGTTTCCCCGATCGCCGCCCGCGCCGCTGTGGATATTGGCCGCGTTACCACTGATAGCTGAGCGTGGCATAGACTTTCCGCCGCGAGCCGTAATAGCAGTTGGTGTTATTCTGGCAGTCGGCGACATAGATCTTATCGAACAGGTTGGTCGCGTTCACGGCCAGACGGGCGCCCGTCAGATCGGGCGCCAGATTGCCGAGGTCGTAGCGCAGGGCCGCATCCATCACGGCATAACCAGGCACCGTGAAGCTGTTTGCCGCGTCACCATAGGTTTCGTCGCTGATCCGCACACCGGCACCAAGCCCGAGCCCGTTGAAATATCCATCAATAAATCTGTAGTCCGCCCAGATTGATCCAGAATTCTCCGGCAGGTATACCGGCGTCTTCCCTGCTGTATTATCGCCCGTAGACCCTTCCGTCACTTCCGTCTCTAGGTAACTATAAGCCGCTGTCAGGCTAATATTATCATTCAGACTGATCTTTCCTTCGATATCGATACCCCGTGAGCTCACTTCGCCGTTTTGAGTTGAAAAACTAATCACCTGTGGGTTACCGGACCCATCAATGATCGTGCGAGAGCCATAGCTCAGGACATTCTGTTGAGTCAGGTCATAGAGCGCCAGCGATACAAAGCTGTTATAGCCGGTCGGCTGGTACTTGATACCAATCTCATATTGCTGACCCGTGGTCGGCTTCAGCGGCTCTCCGATGTCGTTGGTGCCGGCAAGCGGCTCGAACGATTCCGAATAGCTGGCATACGGTGCCAGACCATTGTCGAAGAGATAGAGAGCACCCACGCGCCCGGTGAACTTCTGGTCGGTGACCTTGGTGCTTGTGTTGGTCAAGCGATCGTTCGTGTTGCTGTTCAGCCAGTCATGGCGCGCACCCAAGGTAAAGCGCCACCGGTCGATCGAAATCTGATCCTGCGCATAAAGACCAAGCTGCTCAAGCCGCTGCGACGTGTTTTGTTCGAAGAACGGCGTGAAATCGATGCCGGGGCTTCCATACTGGGGATTGTTGTAATCGATGGGATTGGCCGCGAGGTAGTCGACATCACTGTCGTTGTGATTGTTCTGATAGTCGAGGCCGAACAGGGCCGTGTGTCCGACGGCGCCGGTCGTGAATTTTGCCTGAAGCTGGTTGTCGATGGTGATCGCATCATTGACCTCTTCGGCCAGAACGCCGCTGCGACGGATCACACTGCTGTCAGCCGCCATCAACCGACCGGTGTACAGATACCCAAAGTCGCTGTCTGTCCGGAAGAACCGGGCGTTCTGGCGGACCGTGAAGGTGTCATCAAACCGGTGTTCGAATTCATAACCGATGCCGTATTGGGTTCGCTCTTCCTTGTCGAAGGTCGGATCACCGATATACAGGTCGGTCGGAATGTCTCCCGACGGGTTATGCAGAACCGTGCCATAGGCCGGAAGGCGCTGATAGGCGCCCAGGGCGGGATCATTCTGGTACTTACCAAGCAATGTCAGCGTCGTGTCGTCGCCGGCGCGCCATGTGATCGCCGGGTTGATCGCATAACGCTCTTCCTTGGTCTGATCGATGGGTGTATCCGCACTTCGCGCCAGACCGCTCAGGCGATAGCTGAGATCACCATCCTCCGTCAGCGGCCCGGTCATGTCGAAGGCGGTCTGAAGGCGGCCATATTCGCCGAACTGAAGCTGAACCTCGTTGAAGGCATCCGGCTGCGGCCGCTTGCTGACCAGATTGGCGAGCCCGCCCGGCGACACCTGCCCATAAAGAACCGAAGACGGACCACGAACGATTTCAATGCGTTCCAGACCATAGCTGTCGATCTGCGGCGTGGCCCAGGTGCCACCGATCAGACGCAGCCCGTCGAGGTATTGGCTGACCTGAAAGCCACGGGCATAAAGAAAATCGGTCCGTTCGTCGGCGCCATTGCGGTCAGTCTGCATGCCGGCGGTATAACGCAGCGCCTGCGGCATGGTCTGTGCCGCCTGCGCATCCATCTGGTCGCGGGTCACCACCGAAATCGACTGGGGCGTCTCAAGCAGCGGTGTATCGGTCTTGGTCGCCGCCGAGGCTCGCTTGGCAACGAAGCCGGCAACGGGGCCCCAGGCGCTTTCGGCGCGACGCGTCGCATCGATTGAGAGGGGATCCAGAACCACCGCCCCGTCAGCCGCGGTGCCACGCACCAGCGTCACCGTGTTGGCATCGATGAAGCGATAGGACACGCCTGTGCCGGCCAGCAGGCGGCTCAGTGCCTCGTCGGGGGTATAGGAACCGCTGACGCCGGGTGATTGCAGGTCATTGGCGATCGCGGCTTCCACTGTCACCTGCAGGCCCGACTGACGGCCAAAGCTGGTGATGGCGCCGGCCAGGGGCTGGGCCGGGATGTCGAAGCTCTGGCCAGCCTGGGCAAGCTGGATGCCCGCCGCGTCCGCCGCACGGGCGGCGGGCATGGTGGCCAGCATCAACCCGGCCATGCCCACAGCCAGGGCGACATCGGCGACCAGATCGGCCCGGCGCTGTCCGGCCGTCCTTCTGCCCGCGACCGCCAGATTGCGTCCGCGCCGGGCCAATGCCGGCCCCGATGCCTCCATGTTCCTATGACCTGCCATCGACCAACCGGCTCCCGTACTTTTGTTATCATCGGTTCTGATTTGCGACTGCCTGGCAGTCGCATTCCCCGATAGGACGGGCCGGGGGCGGGATTTTTCAGGCCGGGGCGCAGTTTTTTCATGGCGATGCCCGATTTCTGCCACAACCCTGCAAACCCTTGGGTCTGATCAACCTTTGGTGTCAGGGTTGGCCGGTGTCAGTCCGGCCGGCACGCAGCCTGATCACGTGCAAACCCGGGTCGGCGGCGATCTCCGCTTGCCGGAACGGCAGCGCCATCAACTGGCCGTCCGCGAACAGCCGGGTCTGGTCATCATGAAAGGGCGATGCCGGGTCGGCCGACTGACCATAGGTGAGCAGCCCCCGCGCAACCGGCCCGCCCACGTTCCAATGCACCAGTTGAATATAGCTGCTGCCATAGATCTGGGTCGCATCATAGCCACCGGCCCCAAGCGGGCCGAAGGTCATCTCGTTCAACACGCCCTCGAACTCATCGCCACCCGGCACCGGAATGCCCGCCGCATCAGTTCGGGCACCAGTCCGGCGCTGCTGAACCGCAGCCAGGGCGATATCGGCCGGAAAACCTGCCACGCGCAACTGCGCCGCCGCCTCGGCCAATGCCCGCCGCATGGCCGAGGCGACCGTGGGATTGGCCAGATCCACCACCGCCGGCGTCGTGAACGGTTGCGCCGGATCAAAGGCCACCGCCCACAGCCCGTCGATCGCCCGTGCCCGGCGCCACGCCTCGCGGAACAGCGCAGCACCCCGGCTGTCGGGGCTGCTGCTCCGGTCCCAGCCGGCCAGGGCGGCGCAGGCGGATGCCAGATCGCCCTCTCCCCTCTCACCCGGCCCGCCCCTCTCCACCCGGCAGACCGACAGCATGGCATCCACCACCAGCTCGGCTGCGAGATTGCGGTTGTCGAACAACATCGCCTCCAGATCGGCCGGGGCGACGCGGCCGCCGGTCGCGGCGACGATCTCGTCCAGCCGCCGCTTGCCCATCCGGGTGCGCAGCCGTTGGGGCACCGCCTCCGGCCCGATGATCCGGGCATAGCCGGCAAGCGGTGCCGCCGGATCGGCCAGCCAATGGCTGTCATTGCTGTTGAACACAAGCCCGCGGGTCATCCGGCGCGGCATGCGGTCGGCCGGCATCAACCCGTGATCCGGCCGATCGCCATTGCGATCCACCACCTGACAGGCGGCACGGTCGCCGGCCAGCACCACCAGCCGCGCCGCGCGCGCGATCGCCGCCCCGGCAGCCGACGGGGCACAGCGGACGGCCAGATCGTCGGACACCGCCGGCACGCCGGTCATGTCGGCATAGAGCGCATCGCCTTGGCGGTCGGCGGCAAGCGTGTTGATCCAGGGCGTGCCCCTGACATCCGCCAGCGCCCGATCGATCTCGCCGACACTGGCGGCCGTGGCGAGCCGCAGCCATTGTTCCACCAGCCGGGTGTCGTGGCGTTCCGGATCGGCCAGCGCATAGGCAATCCGGCCGGTCCAGGCCAGCCCGCGACCGGGCATGGTCACCACCATGCCGAAGCGGGTGTCATAGACGGTCCGGGTCACCGGGGCAGCGCCGGCCGTCGGCACGGTCACCGTCACCGGCTGCATCCGCTCGCGCCGTCCATCGACCAGATAGGACAGCGGATCCCCCGGCACCAGCGGCAGTTCATGAAGCACGAAACGCTGGCTGCCCGACACCGTATGGCTCCAGGCGACATCGCGGTTGAAACCGATCACCGGCACCGGAAAGGGCGGCAGTGCGGCCCCCATCACGTCCAGCCGCCCTGGCAGGGTCAGATGCATCTGAAAGAAGCGGCTGTTGCCCTGCCAGGGGAAATGCGGGTTGCCGAGCAGCAAGCCGCCACCATCGGCGGTGAGCCCGCCGCCCAGGGCATAGGCGTTGCTGCCCAGCCGGACCGCATCATCGGGCCAGACGAGGCCGGAGGCGGGCACGGAGACGGGCACGGGCGGCGTGGCGGCATCACTGGCCGGCGGCGCGGCGGTGGCGATGGCGGTGGCGAAACGGCCGCCGCTGGCCTGGATCGCGCGTTCGGTCAACAACCGGCGCAGATCACCGCCGCTGGCCGGACGCACCCAATCGACATCGCGACACGCCATCGGCAGCCCGCCGGCGCCGCGCTCGGCCAGATAATGGTTGTACCCGGCGGCATAGCCATCGATCAGCGCCACGGCATCGGCATCGCCGGCGGCATAGCCGGCGGCGATGCGGTCGTCATCCAGATAGGCGCGGAAGAACACGTCGCTGTCGAGATTGCGGGTCGGGCCGCCGACCAGATCGACCATCGCCTCCGGCCCGAAGGCCATTGAGCGTTCACCACGCACGGTGACCAGCGCATCGGCCAGCAGGCAGACATTCTTCGCGGCATAGGCATAACCGGCCCCGAAGCCCAGGCTCGCCATGTCATCGGCCTGAATATGGGGAATGCCGAAGGCCGTTTCCCGGATGACGACGTCATAGGCGGCGGTATCCGCATCGGCGGCCACAACCGGCCCGGCCAGCAGCAGTGCCAGCCCGACAATCAGAGGCTTCATGGTCATGCCCCGGCCGCACCGGTCAGGCGTGCCACACGATCGCGTTCCACCGCCTCGGCCCGGCGCCGCTTCGGGCAACTGCCGCAGAAGGCCTCGCCCGGCATCACATAGCGCAGGCAGCAGACCTTGCGGGTTCGCAGATCCGCCACCATCCGCACCGGATCATGCAGCAGGTTGGGGGTGCCGTCGGGCCGGTCGGCGCGCGACAGCAGCCCGGCCGTGGCCTCGGCCGCCGCCTGCCGGCCGGGCAGCGACCGGGCCAGCGGCACCAGCATCCGCGCGGCCCGGTCGAGATAATCGGCGGCATTGCTCCACAGCATCCGCGCCGGCACACCGGTCGCGGCACTGAAGGCCGCGATCATTGGCGTCAGATGCCCGTCGACCAGTGCCGCATGGCGGACGAAGCCGCAGTCACTGGCGCGAGCCACGGCATCCAGCGGCAACCCGTCGCCGGCAACGTCGAAGCCCGCCGGCCGGCCATCGCCGTCCAGCACCATCGCCATAGCCCGCGGGTCCAGCGGCAACACCACGTCCAGAACCAGATTGGCCGCCAGTGCCGGCAGGATCAGGGCACCGAAATAGGATTTGGTCCATTGCGACACGGCCGCCACCTTGCGGGCGGGCCCCAAGGGCGCCGCAAATCCCAGCACCGCAGCGCCAAGTGCCGCCGGATCGGCCAGCGGCACCACCGGGCCACGCTCAACGGTGCCATGAACGGCGAACACCCCGGCATAGCCGACATAATCGCCGGTCAGCCAGGGCAGCAAGGGCTGAAGACAGGGCAGTGTCACGGCCGGCGCCCTGCCCCCACGGCCTGCGGCACGATGTCGAGCGCATCGGAGTCGAACGCGCGGGACAGCGTCCCGTCCAGCAGGGCGGTGGCGATTTCATGCGCCCGCACCACCACCACCGACAACAGCGTGTCGCTGAGCCCATGACTGTCCTCGCAGCTCCCCTGAAGGAAGATGCGGGGGCCGAAGCCCGGCGCGGTCTGCGCGCGGTACCAGCGATCGGGGGTATAGGACACGACATGCGGCGCCAGCCCGGCAACCATCTGGTCCGGCACATCGCGGTCATAGCCGGTGGCCAGGATCACCGCCTGATAGCCGGTGGTCTCGCTGTCGCCGGTCAGCACGTCGCGGCTGCCCAGCACCACCCCGGCGGCATCGGCGGCCACACCGGTGATCCGCCGGCCGCGCAGCACGCGCAGGCGTTCAATACCCGAGACCTTCTGCTGATACAGCGCCTCATAGATCTTGCGGATCAGGTCCAGATCGAGAGCCTGTTGCAGAATGGGCTCCAACCCTGTCGATGTCCGCTTGCCCCCGCGCTGCGGGGCTGATTCCCTCGGGTGAGGTG
>NZ_BMDZ01000038.1 GCF_014636235.1 Tistrella bauzanensis | reverse complement strand
CCCCGTCTGCGAGGCTGCATAGCCTCATCAACCAGCGACGTCCGCCGAGCCCTTTTCAACATCGGGCGGGACATCCCCTATATGGCGGAGAGGCATGAATGTGCCGCTGCAGAACATGCCCTCCCGCTCAAGCATTTTGAAGGTCGGCGATATTCACGCCCTGCGCACGGAATGATGCTTCCACGTCAGCAAAGAATGCCGCGGCCCCAGGCTCCACAGCCGATGGCAGGACCGCCGTCACCTTTGCCGACGTTGTCCGCTTCAAACTGACCAGCGCAGTACTATAGAATGACACGAACTCACCGGCATCCAGGCTGCCAACCAGATCTTCAATGGGCATCGTTCGCGGCAACTCCTGAACATCGAATCCCAGCGCCGAAGAAACCATTGCCACGCGCGACAAGCCCTTGGGATGAGGTTTATAGAACACGGTCTGCGGCGCCTGTCGACGAAGATACGCCATGGCATGGTCCCGCAATCTGCGTTCCGCATTCCCCCCCAGCAATTCAGATACTTCCTGATCGAGAAAGACGATGCGTCGAGGATCGCCCGCCGGCGCCGGATCGGCGGATATGGCATCAAGAACAACAACGGCGCCAGCACGAGTGACGAGGCCCTTCTCACTGAATGTGAAGGTGGCATCATACGGGACACGCTCGAAGGCCGTGATGTGATTGAGGTATAGATACGGCCGGTAGGGCACGCCGTAGCGCAATCCGACGAACGTCTTCGCCAGATTCTTCAGTGTCTCGGCCGCCGCCGGCCGTCGGGCCGCATAGTTGATCATTCCATCGGGCAGCAATGCGAGCCAGGCATGCCTTCTGCGAGGTAGGAAGAAACTGGCGGCGAAATGCATGACGTGGGGTACAAATACCGCGCAGTTTCGCTGAACGAGAGGATGGCGTCGCAAGAAATCGCGAAACTGTCGCAGACCCGCGCTATACGACGCCTGGTCTCGTCCCGGAAAACACTCGACATGCACCCCTTCGGCGACCGGAAGATATCTCGGCTCACCCCCACCGAACCACATGACATAGGCAGGGGTCCCAGGTCGACGCATAGGCAAGAGGATGGCGGTTGCCTTGAGCGATTCAAACCCTGTGCAGACATAGACATGTGCATTAACGTCATCAGGGATGCTGCGGAAATCGTTCACGCCTCATTCTCCTCCGAGATCAAACGTGCCCGCCAGCAATTGATCCGCCATTCCGCGATCATTCTAAGAACAAAGGCCTGTACAAACATAGTAAGAGCAGATGACCACAACAGCCCCGACACACCTTCGTCGATCAGCAGAATCAGCAGAGACAAATATGCTCCAATGCCACAGAGAGACGTCAGTATCAGCCACCAGGTTTCTTTCAGCCCGCCGAACAACCAGACGCTGTGGTTTAACAGCGCAGCGGCTAAACAATACACCAACGCCGGAAGCAGCCAAACGAGCTCCATGTGATAACCAAGAGGCAACAGATTCTCTTTGAACACAACCACGATCGCGCCGACGGCGAATGCAACGCCGACAATCGCGAAGTTTCGGCGGGCAATCGTCTTCATGATCTTGAGGGCGTCGTCCACACGATCAGATGCGAATGCCTCTAGAAATGGGATGCGGTGGCTCTCTGAGTAGGCGTTGACCATCACGCCCAACACGACCATGCCATAGGAGACCAACGTATAGCCGGCCGACATCGCATCAGGCAACGTCACGCCGCCGACCCATCGCCCCCCCTGCCCGATGACCCAGATCGAGACCACATAGATCATTGTTCCGGCCGAATACGCGAAACCCGACCTCAGATGCACCATCCGCACCTTGCCGTGCTTGATCCCGTAGCGGTAGAGGGACCATGTCACCGCAGCGGCCAGAAACTGAGCGGCAAGATATGCGTAGACCAGGGCCTGCATATTATCAGACAGAACGCCCTGGAGGACGACGTATCCCAGCAAAAGACCGGCGCCGGAGACGGTCGATGACAACGCGTACAGGTGGTTGCGGTCTCTTGTGCGGGCAAGAATACTTCCTCCTTGCATCGCGACTAGCAACAGTGCGCAGGCAAGAATTTCCACCTGAAGCCCCAGATCGCCCTCGGTCATGGGATCTGTGACGCCTGAGGCTTGCAGGAAGAGAAGTAACGCACCACCTCCGACAAGAATACCAATCGCACCGGCAAGAATATTTGTAATAAAAGCGGATGCCTTACCCTCATCGGTCGCGTGATCAAAATAGATTCGCCCGATGGCAAGATGCAGGTTCATCGTAAGAATGGGAACAGCGATCGCAATCGTACTTGTAAACAGACCAAACCGGGTGAACTCGGAAGAAGACATGGTCGCAACAACGAACGGCAACAGAATGACGTTGCCAAGTCTTTGAGCGATGGTGCCACCGACAATCATCAACGTCCTGTTGAAGGCCATCTCACATGTCCCGGCGAGGCGAATGTGCAACCACTCCCGTGCCCCGGATCGTCACGGGGCGCGAGATTCCCGGTATGACAGTCCGCTTGTCGGCCATGCGGCTACGCGTTCTCTCAAGGCTTGCGATGACAGTTATCCAAATCACGCTGTAAAACGCTTCATTGATTGTACTATAAAACATAGAGGAAAGAACGAGTCCGCCCAAGAAAGCGAATACGTCGAACCTCTTCAGATACAAACTCAGGATTGTATAATATAAAATGACCATCAAAATTATTAGGAATGCGACAATATTAAGCTCGACGAAGATGGAAGCCCAGACCGAATGCGTTGGCATATAACCTACATAGAGATTCTGCAACAGAGACTTGTATTGAATGACATAAACCACCCCTCCGGTATCAAGAATAGAGTGCTGAAAATTACCGAGACCGACGCCGAAGAGCATGTTCCAGACGTTGAAGACCTTGACCTCAGCGGCGAGTCGGATCAGCATCACATGAGATGCGAAAGAGTTATCCTCCATCAGGGCGCTCAGTCGCCCAAGCCGCTGGAAGAAGGAACTATCAATCTCATCGAATCCACCGGTCACCCATGCCAGAAATATCAACATACTCCCGGGCAACAACAACAGCAGGATGGACAAAATACGTGACTGTCTAGATCCAACCACTACTCCGAGATTCAAACGAATAAGCTGATAGAGAATGACCCCGATCATGGGGAAGAAGAGCGCCCCCAAGCGTGAAAGCGTGGTCGTCGACATAAAGAGAGCGATGCCCATGATCACAAATGCGCCCACGCTTATGGCCCATCGACGCAGCTTCCCCCACTGCTCTTCTGAAGAGCGCTCCACACATAAATCGAGCCCACAACCCAGGATGAATAGAAAAAGACCAATGTAGACACTGAAATGAGACTTATCATCAAAGAAAAATGAATATCGAAAATCCACAAACATTGCAGGGCTATTAAGAAAGAACAAAAAATAGTGAGCCATCGACATGAGAAGACACACGCTCATGCCAATAATGCAATACATTATATATCGCGAATATCGAAAATATGGCGATCTAGCCAGAACAATATAAAAAGCGAGGCAGATAAACATCCCAGCATAATACGCGTTAAAGACAAGCTCGCTGATGCCAGCGGCAAAAAAGCAGGAGATGACGACGCTTAAGAGGAGAACAACGAGCACTCTTTCGACTTTGGGGGCACGAAATATCTGCAACCAAAATGGAAGTATAAGCCACGCCATTATCACGATGATTGGGATCGTCAAAGGCGCTTCCGACACGAACCCCGTCAGGGGATTGACGAAGAGGATAAGCGGCGGCAGAAGATGCAGAAGCTTCAGCATCCGTGGATATTTTGCCTCGAACATCTTCGTGTCGCGACCGTCTACCATCACTTATCTCCGAAGGACTTTTGAATCTCTGCTCGACAAATTTTGATGAACTGAAGCGAATAGTAGGTAAAGACACCAACCATGATCGAGATGATCAGCATGATTACCGGAGACATGTTGACGGCTTCACGCGGGGCATAAACCTGATCGATGACCCGAAGACCATAGGACAAATCGGCCCGAACAATCACTTCCCTGGTCATGAGTCGAACTAGCTGACCAGAAATAGCATTCGAAACCTGGGCCGTAGCCAGATGCTCCAGGTCTGTGGCCAATGCATCCATTTGGCCTTTAATCAAAGTGACCTCATTACTCCGACGCCAGTCGGTATAGTAATTCAAGATCTCCTTAATGATCCTGATGCCCGTCTCCCGATCCGACGTGGTCAGAGCGAATTTGACAATGCCACCCTGATCCAATGTATCCAGACTAACTGATTTCATGATGAAGTTGCGAACATCTTCAATTTGAACTGGTTCTAACTGGGCCTTCAACACTCGGGCCGCAAGCCGGCCGTGTCGCCACTTATCGACTTCATCCTGAACAAAATCGGATTGGAGCAGATGCTCTGCGATCGAGATTCCATTGACCACTTCGAAGAACTCGGTGATCCGCTTACTCTGTCCACTACCAAACAATGGCATCGCCGCTTGCTGCTGCAGTTCGCTGCCGGGCTGTTCAACGGAAACGATCGTGGAGGCCGTGTATATATCGTAGGGTAATCTTGACATAAAAATACCCGCAAAGCAAATAATACCTAGAAAAATAGACACTATGAAATTGAGATTGCGGCGGATCATCCGGATACTCCAAACCTTGCACGAATTTCGGGTTCAAACGAAGAAATTAGGCGCGGCCGAATTCATCGGCAATCCGCACGATGTCATCCTCGCCAAGATAACCGCCGGACTGCACTTCGATCAGATGCAGCGGAATCTTGCCGGGGTTACCCAGACGGTGAACGGCGCCCTGCGGAATATAGGTCGACTGGTTCTCGTTCAGCAGGAAGGTCTTGTCGTCGCAGGTCACCTCGGCCGTGCCGCTGACCACGATCCAGTGTTCGGCGCGGTGGTGATGCATCTGCAACGACAGCTTCCGGCCCGGCTTGACCACGATCCGCTTCACCTGGAACCGCTCGCCCAGATCGATGCCCTGATAGCTGCCCCAGGGGCGATAGGTGAGCGATCCGGTCTCGGCTTCGGGCCGTCGCGCCGCGCGCAGCCGCTCGACGATCGTCTTCACGGCCTGCGCCTGGTGCTTTGGCGCCACCAGCACGGCATCGTTGGTGGCAACGACGATCAGGTCGCGGACGCCGATCGCTGCCACCAATGGACCTTCGCTGCGCAGATAGCTGTCGGCCACATCCTCGGCAACCACATCGCCGAAGGTGACGGTGCCATGGGCGTCCTTGTCGCCGATCGACCACAGCGCGTCCCAGGCACCGACATCCGACCACCCCAGATCGGCCGGCACCACGGCGCCACGGCTGGTCTTCTCCATCACGCCGACATCGATCGACAGATCCGGGGCGCCGGCAAAGATCTCGCGCGGCAGGCGGACGAAATCCAGATCGGCGGTGCGGCCGGCATAGGCGGCGGCCACGGCCTCGGCAACCGCCGGGGCATTCGCCTCCAGTTCGGACAGCACGATCTTGGCCGGAAACAGGAACATGCCACTGTTCCAATAGAAACGACCCTCGGCCAGATAGCGCTCCGCCGTCTCGCGCCCGGGTTTCTCGTGGAAGCGGCGGATGCGCGCGGCACGCCCGTCCAGCGCATCGCCGGCCTCGATATAGCCATAGCCGCTCTCGGGGCGGGTCGGCTGAATGCCGAAGGTCACCAGATCGCCGGCGGTCGCCCGCACGGCCGCTGCCGCCACCGCATCACGGAAGGCCGCGACGTCGCCGATCACATGATCCGACGGCAACACCAGGATCAGGGCATCCGGATCATGGGCCAGCGCCGCATGGGCCGCCGCCGCCACCGCCGGGGCGGTGTTGCGCCCCACCGGCTCCAGCAGGATCGCCGCCGGCTCGATGCCCGCCGCGCGTGCCTGTTCGGCCACCAGGAAGCGGTGGTCCTCGTTGCACACCAGGATCGGTGCGCCGAAACCTGCCTCCGGGTCGACCCGCTTCAGCGTGGCCTGCAGCATGGTATCGGTGCCGGCAAGCGCCAGGAACTGCTTGGGCAGCGCCTTGCGCGACAGCGGCCACAGGCGGGTGCCGCCGCCGCCGCACAGGATCACAGGCGTAATGATGCTGGTGGTCATGGGGATGATGTCTCGCATCTCTGCCGGCGCGGGCCGGCCGTCAGGGGCGGCTGTGGCGATGGACGTCGCGGCCGGTCAGGCCGCGAATGCCTTCTCCAGGCGTTCCAGAGCGATCCAGAAGCCTTCGCCGTCGTTCTTGTGACCCTGCCAGATTTCAGGGATGAAACTGGCGCCGGGCTGGGTGCGGTCCAGCACGTGCCCGAAGGCGCGGAAGTCGATATCGCCATCCCCCACCTGCAGTCCCTCGCCGTCGACGCCCTTGCTGTCGGCGATGTGCATATGGGCGGTCACCGCGGCCACCGCCTCGCAGAAGCCCTCGAACGACCATTTGTAGTGGTTGCAGGCCAGCTTCGAATGCGAGATATCGAGGCAGATCCGCATGTTCTCGGCGGCACAGAAGCTGTTGATGGTCTCGGCATCCACGAACAGATTGTGGAAGCTCTGCCCGCCGAAATGCCACGGGAAGGGTGGCATGGTCTGCGGGATGATCTCAACCCCGTCGCGGGCAAGCAGCTTCAGGCTGTCCGACAGCCGCTCGTACAGGGCGGTGCATTCACGTGGATGCAGATGCCGGTCGGTGGTGAAACCACCGACATTGGTCACGATCAGCGGATCGGTCGGCTGGTCGAAATAGTCGCGCAGGCGCCGGGTCACGTCGATCACCCGCTGCATCTCCTTCACGGAATGCGCGCGGTACTCGGCATCGTCGGAAACAAGATTCATGGTGTGATCGTTGGCGAACAGCTCGGGCGCATGCACCACATAGCCGATCGGATAGCGACCCTCCAGATACTTGGCCAGCTCGATGTCCAGATCCTTGTAGCTGAGGTGGAATTCCACCAGCGACAGGTTTGTCTTGTCCAGCAGGCGCTGGAAATCGTGATAGCGCACCGGCACGCCCCAGGGGCGCTTGAAGGCATAGGGCCGGGGCTCGATCGCGCCGTCCGCCAGATCGCTCGGATAGAAGAAATCGCCGGCCGGAACTTCACGGCGCATGGTCCGGCCGACCAGATCGGCCAGCCGGTTGGGCTGGATG
This sequence comes from Tistrella bauzanensis, assembly GCF_014636235.1. Taxonomy (NCBI): domain Bacteria; kingdom Pseudomonadati; phylum Pseudomonadota; class Alphaproteobacteria; order Geminicoccales; family Geminicoccaceae; genus Tistrella; species Tistrella bauzanensis. The sequence goes on along the minus strand of NZ_BMDZ01000038.1, from coordinate 46,552 downwards.
CCCTTGCCGGGGCTCTTGACATCAACCATGTCGGCCGTGATCACCGTGCCGATAGCGATCTGCTGTTTCGCGACCAGGCTCTTGGCCAGGATCTCGCGGTTCATCAGCTCGCCCTGCGACAACTGGCGCGACCCGCCCTCGCCCATCGCTTCCTCGACCTGACGGATACCGTCGACCAGGCGGCGGAACTCGTCGGGCAGCAGGCTGACCTTGTGGTCGTTGCCTTCAAGACCCTTGTCGACCGTGAAATGCTTCTCGACCACTTTGGCACCCAGCGCGATCGCCGCCATCGAGACGTTGATGTCGCGCTCATGGCCAGAATAGCCAACGACGCAATCGCCGATCTCGGCCAACCGCTTCATATAGCGCAGGTTCACGTCCTTGAACGGCGCCGGATAGGTCGAATTGCAGTGCAGCAGCACGAAGGGCGCACCCAGGCGGTGCAGCAGGCCTGACGACTGCTTGATCTCGGCATCTGTCGACATGCCGGTCGACACGATCAGCGGCTTGCCGGTGGCAGCCAGTGCCGTCAGCAGGTCCAGATTGGTCATGTCGGCCGAGGCGACCTTGAAGCCTTCCAGGCCGTAACTGTTCAGCAGCTCGACGCTCTCATGATCCCAGGGCGTGCACAGTGGCGTCATGCCGCGGGCACGGACGTGATCGAAAGCGCGGAACAGATCGTCGTTCGACAGCGAGAACTTGGCCAGCAGGTCCAGTGTGTACTGCGAGCCCAGATCCTCGGCGGCATCGTTGTTGTTGCCGGCATTGCGGTACAGCTTGTCGAGCTGGCGCATCTGGAATTTGGCGCTGTCGGCGCCGGCATCGGCCGCCAGGTCGATCAGCCGTCTGGCCAGGCTCAGATCGCCCTGATGGTTGTTGCCGATCTCGGCAATGATATAGGCCGGATGATCGGGGCCGATCTCGCGATCGCCGATCCGGACGACCGCTGCACCCACGCGGGCGACGGCGATGATCCGCCCCTGGTCGTCGACCAGCGGCAGGGCCGTGATCCGCTCCGACAATTCGGCCGCGATCCGTTCAGGCGCCGCATCGCGCGGCAGCGACCGGAAGGTCCGGTTCATGGCCTCAGATACGGGCCGCTCCAGGTCGATGGCCGGCTGCTCGACCACCCAGCGGCGGAAGTCGCCGTCGGTCAGAACGCCTTCCAGCCGTCCGGCTTCGGACACGGCGAACACGATGCCGTGCTTGTTCTCGCTGATCTTGCGAAGCGCGGTGGCGATCGTCTCCTCGACGAAGGTGAGGTAGGGAACGATCTTGGTTTCGATGATCATCGGTGTCCGATCGGCTCTAGCTGGGGGTCGGCGGTACATGGGGGCGGTCCCGCCGGACCGTCGTCAACATCACGGGAGCGCGCGCCCTGCCCCCATTGGCCCTGATGATACCGCCACTTACCGCGTCTGCGTAAGCAGCGTCTCGATCACGACCATATCGACTTCGCTGTCGATCTCATAGGCCGTCTCTTCCGCCATCTCGTGCAAAGCGATCTTGCCACCCAGGCGGTTGTTCCGGGTGCGCAGGATTTCTGGCGGGAACAGATAGATCGACCCGTTTTCGACATATTGCGGCGTCATATCCTGTCGCCGCGGCCGGTTGGCGGGATCATAATTGATTGCTGTGGCACCGGTGTCACCGCGCTTCCACAAGAAGCGGTGCGACACCACCACCGACAGCAGACTGTCCGCGCCATCGGCACGCAGGGTCGTGATGGCCCGATCGATGTCATCGGCCGCCCGGATCGGTGAGGTGCACTGCAGGAACACCACCAGATCGACCGGCCCGTCGCGGACCTCGATCTCGTCCACCGCATGGATCAGGGCCGCTTCCGAGCTGGCGGTGTCCGAGGCCAGTGCATCGGGACGCCGCACCACCTTCGCACCGAACCGCTCCGAGACGGCGGCGATCTCGTCGTCATCGGTGGACACATAGACCGCGTCGACCAGGCCACTGTTCAGCGCCTGTTCGATGGAATGCGCGATCAGCGGCTTGCCTGCCACCATGCGCACGTTCTTGCGCGGGATGCCCTTCGATCCCCCGCGTGCGGGGATGATCGCTACCGTCGAACCCATGTCTGTCTCCGGGAAGGGCCGCCCGAAAGGCGGCCCGCTTCAAATATCGTCAGCCGGCGGTACGCGGGCTGGCCGTGCCCCATTCGCGGCCCTCGCGCAGATCGAAGGCCTCGCTGGTCCAATAGAAATCCTGCCCGCTGATCCTGGGGATCCACGAGCGCGGCAGCCGGTGGGCGTTAAAGCCGATCTTGTAGCCCAGATATTTGGCACCAGTCTGAAGGATCGCATAGGGAACAAGCTGTGGCTTTTCGCGCATCAGCTTGCCCAGCATCGCCTTCACATAGCTGCCGCCGCGCTTCTCGTCGCGCACACCGTCAAGCAGCAGATCCTTCTGGCGCCGGCGCTCATAGCCCACATCGAACATGCGCCGGAATTCCTGTTCCAGGCTGTAGGTGTGCGAATGATGCACCACCGCCTCGGCGACATAGGCGATGCGGTGACCGCGCCTCAGCATCTTGGCGGCGTTGATCGCATCTTCCATGGTCAATGTCGGGCCGATGCCGCCGATCGCCTCCAGCGCCGGGTTGGACCAGGCCGCACAGCTGTCGGAGCAGAAATAGAGGAAGCTGCCCCATTTCGCCTTCTCATCATAGCTGCGGATGTGGCTCTCGGGGGGGTAGTTGAAGTCGCGTGCAAAGCCTTCGAAGAAGCCGGCACCATGATGTGGGATCTGACGGGCATAGGTCACCGCCGCGCGGCCGTCGATGATCGGCTGGACAAGATGGCCGATCATGTCGGGCGATGTCGCATAGGCGTCGGGCGTGATCATCACCACAATGTCGGTGCCCAGTGCCTGACGCGCACGTTCACGGGTCATGCCATGATTGAATGACCGGCGCGGCACCACCAGGGTTTCGGCGCCCATCTCTTCCGCCATTTCCACCGTTCCGTCATTGGACGACGAGTTCATCACAAGAACCCGCGGCTTCAGGGGCGAAGCCAGCAGCGGTGGCAGGCAGTGCGGCAGCATCTTCTTGGCGGTATAGGTGATCACGGCGACGCCGATGGTCGGGGCACGGCCCTCGGCGATCCAGGGGGCCGCTTCGCGGATCACGGTCTCAGGCAGGCTCTGGCTCATGGCCGGTCTCCCTCTGTGGCAGCCCCGCGGCGAGGCAGGTTCAGGCGCTCGGCATAAAAATCGGCAATCGCATCCCAGGCGGCGGCCTCGTCCCACCCCAGCCGGTCGGCATCCACCCGATCCGTGTTGATCCGGATCGGCGGTTCCGGAAAATCGGTCTGACGGGCCAGATCCAGCGGGCACGCGATCAAAAGCCGGGCCTGCATCTCGCGCGCGAATCTGCGGGCGAAGTCGCCCTGACTTTCGACATAGCCACTCGGGCGGCTGACATGGAAGCCCCCGTCCACGGGGATCCGGCCGACGAAGTCGGCATAGGCCGCCGCCAGCAGCGCCGCATGGATGTTGTCGCGGACATAGGCCGGTGTCGCCACGCCGGGCCGCCTGCCTTCGGCCCAGCTGCGCATCAGATAGGCGGTGAAGCGCGGCTCCTCCAACGGCCCGAAGGGGTTGGGGATCACCACCTTGCCAAGCGTGACGCCTTCCCGGGCCGCATAATAGGCATAGAGGTCGGCCGTCAGCCCCTTGGACAGACCGTATGGGCTGAACGCGGTCGCCGGCTGGGTGCCGGCCCCTTCGCGCTGCTCGAACACCGACCCGGTCAATACCAGCCGCAGGCAGCCCGCAGCCTTCATTGTCCTCAACGTGCCGACCAGCCCGCGGGCATTGTCGGCCAGCGCCCGCACCGGATCGAAGTCGGGGCTCTTATAGTCGCGGACATCGGCCGCATGGTGGCACAGCACATCAAAGGGGTGGCCAGCGGCGGCGGCTTCAGCGAACAGCGAGCGGAAGCGGTCGGTGCCGAATGTCACCCGCTCGATCAGCGCAAGATGCGGCACCAACGCCTCAAGCCGCCGGACCCGCAGCTCACGCAGCGGATCGGCGGCATAATCGGCCCGGGCACGATACAGCGTCGCGGTCACGTGGTGGCCCGCCGCAACCAGCGCCTCGGCATACCAGAGACCGGTGAAGGAACTGGCGCCCGTCAGCAGGATGCGCATGGCCGGACGTCCTTAGCGGAGGTGAAGGTCTGGATCGAAATCAGGATGGCCCTGATCGCGCGCCGACACCACCGTTGGTTCAATCGGCCAGCCGACGGCGAAGCGCGGATCGTTCCAGCGCACGCCACGTTCCCGCGCCTTGTCGTAGAAATCCGACACCATATAGACCAGTTCGGTATCGTCCCGCAGCGTGATGAAGCCATGGGCAAAGCCACGGGGCACATACATCGCGCGCCGGTTCTCGGCGGTGATCTCGGCGCCGAACCATTGACCGAAGGTCGGCTGATCCTCACGCAGATCCAGAATGACATCCCAGGCGGCGCCACGGATGCAGCGCACCACCTTCACCTCGGCCGAGGGGGCCAGCTGATAATGCAGGCCGCGCAGCGTGCCCTTGTTGGCGCTGTAGCTGTCGTTCATCTGCACAAAGCGGGTTTCAAGCCCCGCCTTGCCGAACTCGGTTTCACAGAACATGCGGCTGAAGAAGCCACGTTCGTCGCCAATCGGCTCAAGATCGATGACGAAGCCACCAGGGATCGGTGCGGGGGTGAACTTCATGCGGCCTCCGGTGCATTGGCAACGCGTGCAGCCTGCTCGTAAGCGGCAATCTGCTCAAGTGTCAGATCCCAGACATCGGCGCCGCCGGCCCAGGCCTTGTACCAGCCGACCGTCTCGCGCATCGTGTCCTCGAAGCGCCAGGCCGGCCACCAGCCCAGAATATTGTTCGCCTTGTCGCAATTCAGGCGCAGCAGATGCGCCTCGTGCTTGGCGGCGCCATCGGTGGCCGGAGCCACTTCCACGGCGCCCTTCCCCCAATGCTTCACCACCGCTTCCGCCAGACGGACGACTGGCTGGCAGTCGCGCGCGGACGGTCCGAAATTCCAGCCCTCGCCGGTCCCGATCTGCGGCGCGCCGGTCATCAGCTTCGCCGCGATCATCATGTAGCCGCCGAGCGGTTCCAGGACATGCTGCCAGGGGCGCACGGCGGTCGGGTTGCGCAGGAACACCGGCTCGCCACGCTCGATCGCGCGGATGCAGTCGGGGATGATCCGGTCCGCCGCCCAATCACCACCACCCACGACATTGCCCGCGCGCACCGATGCCGACTTGATGCCAAGCGGGGTCAGGAAGGACTGGGCATAGGCGTGGAAGACCAGTTCGGCGGCACCTTTCGACGCGCTGTACGGATCGCGGCCACCCATGGCATCGCTTTCGCGATAGCCCCAGATCCACTCTTTATTGTCATAGGCCTTGTCGGAGGTGATGTTGATCACCGCCTGAACGCCACCGACGCGGCGGACCGCATCCAGCACGTGGACCGTGCCCATGACATTGGTGTCGAAGGTCTCGATCGGCTCGTCATACGAGTAGCGAACCAGAGCCTGTGCCGCCAGATGGAAGACGACCTCGGGCTTCGCCGTGGCAACCGCGTCGTAAACCGCCGCTGGATCACGCAGATCGCCGACGATGTGGCGCATGCGGCCTTCCAGCCCCAGCAGGTCGAAATGACAGGGGCTGGTCGCCGGCGGCAGCGCGAAGCCGGTCACCTCGGCACCAAGCTTCAACAGCCAGGCGCACAGCCAGCTGCCCTTGAAGCCGGTATGACCGGTCACCAGCACCCGGCGGCCGGCAAAAACGTTCTTGAACGGCAGTTCGCTGCTCATATCGCTTCCATCGCCTGCAAGCCGGCCAACGGCGGCGCGCCACCCTTGGCCGATACGCGGATTGCGGCCGTCCGGTCAGGTCGGACGGCCGCAATGCCGATCACTTGTCGTCGCTATACGCCCAAGGCGCCTTGCCCTGTTCCCACAGCGCGGTCAGGTGTTCGCGGTCGCGCTGGGTGTCCATGCACTGCCAGAAGCCTGGGTGCTTGTACACATGCAGCCCGCCATCCGCGGCCAGCTTCGACAGCGGGGCCTGCTCCAGCACCAGCGCCGGGTCGTGCGACAGGTAATCGCGAAAGCCGCGATTGAAGAAGAAGAAGCCGCCATTGATCCAGGCATGGGTGATCTCGGGCTTCTCGGCAAAGGCGAGCAGCCTGTCTTCATCCATCCGGAATTCACCGAAACGCGAGGGCGGGTTGACGCCCAGCACGGTACCGGTTTTGCCATGTGCCTGATGAAAGGCCAGTTCCGCGGCAAGGTCGACATCGGTCACGCCATCGCCATAGGTCACGGCGAAGGTGCCCGCATCGCCAATATAGCGATCGAAGGCCATGGCGATACGCGCGCCCGTCATCGTCTTCTCGCCGGTGTAGGCGAGCGTCACTTCCCAATCACAATCATGATTGATCTGATGGTAAGTGACGCTGTTGTCGACGAGGTGGACCGTCGCGTCGCTGTTCATGGAATAGAAGTTCAGGAAGTAATTGCGAATCACCTCCGACTTGTAACCCATGCAGAGGACGAATTTCTTGAAGCCGAAATGCGAATAGGTCCGCATGATGTGCCAGATGATGGGCTTGTCGCCCACTGGCACCATCGGCTTGGGACGAAATTCGGTTTCTTCCTTGATGCGCGTGCCAAGCCCGCCACAGAGGATGAAAACAGGAACCGAAGAAGGAGTCATGATAGCGGTCTTGTCGCCTCTTGCAGGCCGCGATACAGGCCACCCACGCCACCCGGCGTCGGGCACAGCCGCATCAGCGGTCGTTCGCTCCGATCGTACCTGATCCGTATACCATGGCATCGCCGATGTCACAAGCGGCCTACGCATATCGCATGCGCGGGATGTCATTGATATTACGGAGAGTTCCACCCCACCCCGTCGAAGGGGGAGGAATTGCACCGACCACCGTCGATGCTCAGACGCGTGGCTGGCGTCAGCATATGATTGAGAATGTGTTAATGCCAGCCTTAACCGCTCTCAGTCCATCAATCCCGGCCAATTGCGCGCCACACCGTTGACGTCATAGCTGTCGACGCGCCCAATCAATGCGCTGGATCGGTTCAACTGCTGACCGCCGTCTCTGGTCACCGGGCGATAGGTGATACCGAAGCGGGTCTTGGTTGGCTTGGTGGCATAAAGATCCAGCGGCACGCTCAGGAAGAAGCCTTTGTCGAAGCTGCCTTCACCGAACTCCTCGGCCGAAACATCTGTCACCGTTGCGAACACACCGGCCCGGATTCCGCTTTCGAACTCCCGCGCCAATTCAAAAGTGGCGCCCCAGTCTTTGGCGAGATACCGGCCGGCGCGGACCGAGCCGTGGAGATCCCAGAACGGCAGGTCGTAGTATGCGCCCAGATGTCCCGTCACAGTGCTATAGTCGCTGAAGCCGAGCATGCCGTCAAAATCGCGTTGTTTGACCCAGTTGACATCAAGGCCGAATGCCCAGGGCGACCCGACAGATTTATAGAGAACCTCACCGCCGACACCACCGAACATTTCTTCCAGGAGCCCGGCATAGGCCGTCGCGTATATTCCCGGCGCCACAGTTCCATAATAGGCACCTTGGAGGCGACCGATCCAGGTCTCACCCTGCTTGAGGTATTCTTTAATATCGCTTCGCACGCGTGGCAGTTGGCTATCTGATTCGAGCGTCAATTCGTCATAGTTATTAACGATGTTCAAACCAACATAGCCGTCAATTTCAGTATTGGGTGTGGGGCGAACCGATGCGAGCGCACGCAGATACACCTGATACAGGAAGAAGTTGTCAGGACCACCAACCTGTTGGCGCAGTCGCGGCGCAATCGACCAGTCAAAGGCCGGAAAGCGGTCGCCATTGACAATCGCGTCATCGCCCGGCGGCCTCGCCTGCCGTATGTCGATCTGATGCCACAACTCGTCAAGAGTGCTCTGATCCTTCGACAGGCGCTCCAGATGGGTCCGCAGAACAGTCAGCTCCGCGACGTCCAGCCCATCCTCACCAAGAACAAGCGTAAACCGCTCAACTTCTGGGGGCATAACCTGCGTTGCGACGCGGGCCGCGCGCCCGGCAGACGTGATGAAATTCCGGAAGGGCATGTTGCCGATATGAATGCGGACCGTATCGCCGGCAATCTCCATACGATCGAGCACGACGTCGTTCTTGGCCGCAGCCGTAAACAGACGCAGGGCAATCTCTTTCTGATCCTGGTGCGTTTGAACATGTGCCATATGCACGCCTGCCGACGCCTGTGCGGCGATGTCCTGCGCATCCACAGTGGTCGTGTCTAGCTGCAGATCCTCGGCCGCCATGTCCTTTCGGGGCAGCCGCCAGCTCATCACGCGGCGACCAGACTGCCCAAGAAGCCTCACCTCCACGATGTCCACCGTGGTGGGAACAGCACGGGCAGCCTGCGCCGCAACAAGCAGTGCATCATTCATCTCCCAGCCTGGCATGCCACCGGTCAGATCAATTTCGGCATGTGTCTCGGAAACGTCGAAGCGACGCACCTCCAGGGCGCGGTCAGCCGCCGCAGCGCGCACACTTGCCTCCGCAAGCTCGGGCAACCAAGCAGCCTCCGCTGGGCGCGGCTCGATGGGCAACGCATCCGGACGTCCCTGAGGTCCATTGCGACCCCGAATCGCAATTTCAGGCGGAACCCCCTTGTCAAGCAGCGGGTTAAAGCCGTTGTTGAAGTCGGCGAAAAGGGAGACGCGAGCCATCGCCGTATCGCCCCGCTCAAAACCGGCTGAAAGCTGGACCCAGCTCGACGGTTGATAGGTGATGCCGACGTTGAACGGCGATTTCGGCGTAAGATCTGACGCAGCCGGATCGTCCTTATAATTGTTTGAATCGTATTCAATTATAAAGAGCAGGTCATCATTGATAAGCGGGATGTCTTCCCATCGATAGCTAAGGCTGCCAAACAGCGCCATGGGCCCCGAAAAAAAAGCCGTTCCCAGGCCGCCGGCCGCGTCAGCACCGTCGCCGCGATTCTTGAACCGATCGATGAACTGCCCCAGCGGATTGTCGAAGTGCGCGCGCGACCCCAGGGCGCCGAAACCCAAGCCTGCCGTCACGTCGACATTGCCGAAGCGCTTGCTGGCCACGATGTATTCACTGCCAAACAGATTTGTGCCGCCCAAGTCCCGTGCGCCGATTGCGATTTCGGGCCAGTTCTCACCTTCTTCACTGAGACGGATTTTTACGTCGACACTTCGGTCTTTATAGTCCTGGTCAGAGAAGCCGGCCACATTGCTATAGGCGCGATCGGTAATCCGGGTATAGCGGAACGTACCTTCCAGCCATGGCAGCGCCTGGAGGTTGATGAAATAGCGGTGGTACGGCGAGGCAATGGAGATCCCCGCAAGGAACTGGCCATCTTTACCGAATCTGGCCGTGGGGGTCTGTAGTGCGCCGACACCGCCATAGTCAGACACATTGGGCAAGACGCTCCGCTCCCAGGGCCGGTACTCACCCGGCGCCTGTTGCGCGAAGCTGGCAGACACCGTCGTACCGACCCCGACGGCAGCCAGTATGACTCCGGCTGCCGTCTTACACCTACGCCACCCGTTCACCAGGTTGTCCGCCTCAGTCTCTGCTCACGACACTGAGCGACGCCGCCGTGAGGGCGAGGCCACTCAAAATGCGCGTTACGTCACCGGTCACGGCCAGGAAGTCAAACGGAGCCAAATCACGTGGAATGACGATCATCGCGCCGGGCGGGATACTCGCATCAGTCGTGCCCCATGAATTGAGTGCCAACATTTCGGCAGCCCCATTGGGTAGAACGACGAAGGCACGGCCCTCGTCAGCATCCATCGAAGATCCACCGGCCGACTTAATGTAATCTTCGGGCTTCCGACCACTGATAAACTGTTGCGCGCCGGGATTCAGAACCTCGCCCACAACGAGGACGAAGTTTGGCCGCTTGGGAATGACGATCTCGTCTCCGCCTTCCAGCACGGTGTCGAGTTCCGGCCGCGCTCCCAATACCGCGGGATCAGCCTCAACAACCACCCGTCCGTAGGGCTCGACCGACGAAATATCCGTCACGAGTTCCCGCATGACACCCATCGCATCAGCGACACCCGCAGAGGATGAACGCTGCGCCTGGCGGGCCAGCAAAGAAACGATGCCACGCTGCAACTCATCAGCCGTACGACGATTGGCCTGGCGCTCCAGACTGCGCACGCGGTCCCGGGTAAAGATGGCGCCGAACGGATAGGCCTCTGCCGTAAGCCCTCCCGCCCTTATCAACAGGTCCGACAAGCGGTCACCGCGACGAATATCGTATGAGCCGGGCCGAAGCACTTCGCCCCGCAGGACCACCACGCCACTCTCGCGTGTCGTCACCCGCGTCGCGACGCGAACCATATCGCCCGGCCGGACCACGACGCTGTCGAGGCTGATCTTGGTCAGATCCAGAACTTCACGGCGGATGTCGGTGGTCGTTGCGCCGACGGATGCATCGTAGCGCGTGACCTCGACCTGCGAGATGTCCGCCGACCGCCCAAGACCACCGGCGGCATTCAACAGCAGACGCAGCGGCACCGGATGCACGATCGGATAGAGACCGGGACGACGAACGTCGCCCGTGATCGCCGATACGTTTTCAAGCATCAGTGGCAAAAGGGCCGGATACTGATCGATAACCGGGGGGCAATCAACCCTCGACGGCGCATTGGCGGGCGTGCCGCTCTGGGCCAGGAACTGGCGCGCACTCACGAAGCTGTCGGCCCGTGTCCGACGCGCCACGCCTTGAAGATAGTTGATCGCGCCGCAGGACGACACGCCCCCTCCGGCCAACGCTTCGGCAATTGGCGAAGACGAGAGGAAAGAAACATCGCCCGCCCCCAAAACGATGAACCGGTCACCGGAATTGAGTGTCATGTCGCTGACATCGCTAAGAACCCCAACCAGATCAACAGGTATCAAGGTCGGCAGCAATGTGGTCGGATCACGGGTCTGGACCACGGCAAACGGCAGATAGGGCGACCCACTCAGGAGATCGAGATTGGTCAGCAGCGACTTCAGGCTGCCCCGGCTATCCAGAGCACGGGCACCAGGCGTTGATACGGCACCTTCCACGACAATCGTTCCGCCAACGACGTTGCGGTCGATGAACACCTGAAGGATTTCACCCCGCTGCAGCGTGCCATTGCGACCACTGACCGTGGAGACAGACTGCACACCTTCATTGTCGAAGGCGACATGCATTATACGGTTGCCTGCAGGCCGAAGCGGCCCGCCCGCCATGTTCATCGCCGCCGACATGGGCATGCTCGACCGCCCGGGCGCCGTTTCAAAAATACCCGGACGGGCAACATCACCATCGACGGCAACCGTCGGTCCCAGGAGAGGAACCACGATACGGTCGCCTTCGCGAAGCACGGTTGTTCCCGCACCTGCCGCGCCTTCCAGATAGCTGTAGAGATCGATCGGGATTCGTTCGCCATCCGCCCGCACCAGATCGACACGCCGCAACGAGCCCGAGCGCCTGATGCCACCCGCGGCGTTCAGTGCGTCGACCACTGTCGCGAAACTGTTGACGGAACGGGTTCCCGGCCGCACCACCTCGCCCAGCACCGCAACACTGATCGATCGAATGCTGCCCACCGAGATGTAGACACTGGTGCCGACCATGCTGCGTTCGGTGATCTCATTCACGCGACTCCGCAGGTCGCCGACGGTCGTGCCGACCGCCTTGATCGGCGGCGTCTCAGGCAGAACGATGTCGCCGTCACGATTGACCACGACACTGACCGTGCGGGAAATCTGGCCGCGATACGTCACGACCAGTTCGTCACCAATGCCCAGAACATAGTCCGGGCTGATTTCACCCGACGTCAGCGGAGCACGACTGCCTTGCCCGAACACGCGGTATCCATACTGCGAGATCGCGCGACCGGTTCGAAGCGCGTAATCGCGCTCGATCGAAGACGGATCGCCAAACATCCCCAGGCGCTGCTCGTCCTGCTCGGAGACCTTCTTACGCTCATCATCATCGTCATCGTCGTCGGCACGATCAGGGGCGTCAGGATCAAGCGCAGTGTCGGCGCTGCCGTCTCGCACATCGACATTATTCTGCAGCGTCTGGGTCGCGGCTTCAATCTGACTTTGCAGATCAAGCAGGGTCTGCGCCCTCGCATTCGGTGCATCCACCAGAAGAACTGCCGCCAACCCCAGCGTCAGAGCCAGGCCGACCAGACGTCGGGCAGCACTGCGTGATCTCACACGGAGGGATTCGCGGAGCGAAGCGTTATCGAGGATCATGCTGCGTCCCGTAGCCTGTTCGATGCGATGCTCTTGCTTAAGAGCCCCACGCAATCTGGTATGCGGGCGAAGCGCGTAGCAATGCGCGACGGTACGCCCGGACACATAGCCCTCGTGGAGCGATCCACACCCTACCACAAGCCGGCCGATCGGCAATGCTCGAAAAACACCGTCATTGTGCAGCGCAAAATGCGCCACATTGGACACGTTTTTGCACGCCCGGGGCGGGGCTCAAAGTGTCCAGTACGCGGGATTCGGACCGACCGCCATCCCCCGCCAGACACCCTTTATATCTGCAATAAGGCCAGGGCATTTGATCATGCCCGCAATGTGATCAAGAGAGCGGTGCAGGAAGACCTGATGTCCCACCGCAAGCACCAGCAGATCATACCGCGCCGGGCTGTTCTCAGGCCATGCCACGACGTCAAGTCCATATTGCCGGCACAGATCCAACCGATCTGCCAGTGGATCGTGCAGATCCACCTGAAATCCGTGCCGGCTAAGCCGCGCCGCCAGCTGCGGAACCTTGGAGTTCCGCAGGTCCGGCACATTTTCCTTGAAGGTGACCCCCAGAATCAACGCCCGCGGTCGCACCACATCGGGCGCCACCTCGCGGAACCGGAACGCGATACGGTCGGCCAGCTCGTCCGCCATATGATCGTTCAACCGACGGCCTGCCAGGATGACGTCGGGCTCATGGCCGACCGCCTGCGACAGGTGGCTGAGGTAATAGGGGTCGACGCCGATGCAGTGGCCGCCCACCAGCCCCGGCTTGAAGTCGAGGAAATTCCATTTGGTGCGCGCCGCATCCAGCACGTCATGCACCGACAGGCCGATGCGCTCGAAGATCAGGGCGATCTCGTTGACGAAGGCGATGTTGATGTCGCGCTGCGCATTCTCGATCGCCTTCGCCGCCTCGGCCACCCGGATCGATGGCGTCACATGAACCTGGCCGCCATTGAGCGCACCGTAAAGCCGCGCCAGCGCATCGGTGAGCGCCGGTGTCTGGCCCGCGACCACTTTGACGATCGTATCCAGCCGATGCAGACGGTCACCGGGATTGATCCGCTCCGGCGCATAGCCCAGCAGCAGGTCACGGCCGACGACCAGTCCGGATGCCACCGCGAGCGCCGGACCGCAGACATCCTCGGTGACGCCGGGATAGACCGTGCTCTCGAACACCACCACGCTGCCCGGCCGCAGCCGCGGGCCGATCGTGGCGCAGGCGGACAGCAAGGGGCCGAGATCGGGCCGCCGGTCGCCGGTGATCGGCGTTGGCACGCACACGATCACCACCCCTGCGCCGGCAAGCGCATCGGGATCGGATGCCGGCCGGAACCCGGCGGCAAGTGCCGCCGAAAGCCCGCCGCCATCCACTTCGCCGGTGTCATCGCGGCCGGCGGCGATCCGCCCGACACGCGCGGCATCGATATCGAAGCCGATCACCCGGCGGCCGCTTGCGGCGAGCGCCACCGCCAGCGGCAGACCGACATAACCAAGTCCGACCACGGCGAGAACCGCATCATCAATACCGGCTGTGAAGGGCGGCGCCAGGAATGGGTCGATACCGGCAGCAGGCGACATGGAGGTGCATCCGTTCAGCATGAAATCCGGTGCGCGGCACGCTTCGGCGCGCCTGCGGCGATCAGAGCCCGTGGTAATCGCGATACCAGTCCACGAAACGCGGGATGCCGGTCGCGATCGGTGTCGTCGGGCTGAAGCCCAGCAGGTCGTGCGCCGGTGCGATGTCGGCATAGGTGGCCGGCACGTCGCCTGGCTGCATGGGCTCCAGGATCTTCACGGCGTCGCGGCCGAGTGCTGCCTCGATCGCCCTGATGAAATCGCCGAGCGCCACCGGCGCATTGTTGCCCAGGTTGAACACCCGGTGACTGACCGCGCCGGGCGCGCCGCCTGCCGCGGGTGGCGCGTCCAGTGCGGCGACGACACCATTGGTGATGTCGTCGATATAGGTGAAATCGCGCTGCATCCGGCCCTGGTTGAACACCCGGATCGGCTGGCCGGACAGGATGGCACGGGTGAAGATCCAAGCCGACATATCCGGCCGCCCCCAGGGGCCATACACGGTGAAGAAGCGCAAGCCCGTCAGCGGCAGCCCATAAAGATGGGCATAGGTATAGGCCATCAGTTCCCCTGCCCGCTTGGTGGCTGCATAAAGCGACAGCGGCGTGTCCACCCGGTCGGCCTCGGAAAACGGCAGATCCTGGTTGGCACCATAGACCGACGAGGAGCTGGCATAGACCATGTGCCTGAGGCCGGGCAGATGACGCGCCAGTTCCAGCAGGCACAGATGGCCTTCGACATTGGCGCGGGTATAGCTGTGCGGGGCTTCAATCGAATAGCGCACGCCGGCCTGCGCCGCCAGGTGCACGATCCGGTCGATCCGGGGCATATGGCCGGCCAGGGCCTGCACCGCCTGCCTGTCGGCGATATCGATCCGGCGGAAACTGAAGCCGCGCCTGCCCTCCAGCCGGGCCAGCCGCGCCCGTTTCAATGCCGGATCGTAGTAGTCGTTCAGGTCGTCTATCCCCAGAACGGCCTCGCCGCGGTCGAGCAGAGACAGGGCGACATGCGATCCGATAAATCCGGCAACACCGGTAACGAGGACGGTCATGGTCAGCGGATCCGCGATGCGATGAGGAACGAGGCGTGGGTGAAGGTAGCTGCGCCGCGCGCGGATGTGAAGCATTGCCCGGGAAAGGTTTCAGGTCCGCGCCATGGCGCTTGACGCAAGTGGCCGGACAGATAGGCTCTGCGCGGATACCGAGCCTCCGCCCAACGCCGCCGCATCCGGAGACAGTCGTCATCATGCAGCCCCCGGCTCCCGATATCTCCTCCGGCGCCCCGACCCGGCCCCCCGCACCATCGCGCCGCGCGCAGGCCGCTTGCGATGCCATGCGGCTGGCGGCACGGATACTGGTCGTTCTGATGCCGGTCCTGCTGGTCGTCGGGCGTGCGCCGGCCGATATCGCACTCAGTCTGGTGGTGCTGCTGTTTCTTGTCGCCATGGCCATCGCGCGCGACGCGGCACCGTTCCGGACGCCATGGATGAAGGTGGCGCTCGTGTTCTGGGTGTGGCTGCTGGCCAGCGCGCCTTTTGCCCTGGCCGATATCGGCAGCGCCTTCGGCGTGTCGGCAAGCTTCATCCGCTTTCCGCTGTTCGCGGCCGCGCTCAGCTATTGGCTGATCGACGACGTGACGTGGCGCCAGCGGCTGCTGCTGTGCCTGGGCGTGGTATTGGGCGCATCCGCGGTCTGGGCGGTGATTGAATGGATCGATATCGCCCTGTTGATCAATGACGGGCGGCCGGTGATCCGGCTGACCGGGCCGTTCGAGGATAACAAGGTCGGTATCTTCATCCTGAAACTGATGTTCCCGGTGCTGGGATTTCTGGCCTGGCGGGCGCTGCTGCCGGCCGACCGGCTCGCCGACGGTCCGGCACGGGCATCGACGCGCGGCACCGGTCTGGTTCTTGGATACGCCGCACTGTTGCTGGTGGCGATCCTGCTGTCGGGCGAACGGATGGCGCTGCTGATGGCGCTGGCCGGCATGCTGATCATGGGCCTGCTGGTGCGCGCGCGCCTGTTGCGGCGTCTGACGCTGGCACTGCTTGCCGCCGCCGTCGTCCTGGGCGGGCTGACGGCCGTGCTGGCGCCGCGTCTGTATGACCGGCAGATCGCCTCGACGGTGGAGACCGTGTCGGCGATCGGTGACAGCATTCACGGCCGATACTGGCAGTCGGGGCTGGATGTCGGGGCATTGGCGCCGTGGACCGGTGTCGGCGGCAAGAACTTCCGGCTGCTATGTCCAGAGATCAAGGCTGCGGAGATCGCAGCGTTCGAAGATCCGCAGGAGATTCAGTTCTGTGCCACCCATCCGCACAACATCTATATCGAGGCCTATACCGAACACGGCATTCCCGGCCTCATTCTGTTCTGCATGATGATCATTGCCCTCATTCTGGCCCTGCGCGGCGCCGGCCGCGATGATCGTGTCACTGGCGCCGCTATAGGCGTGCTGTTGACATTGTGGCCGCTGGCCACCCATGGCAGCTTCTACAACAATTGGAATGGCGCGGTTTTCTGGCTCGCCACGGGCCTGATGCTCGCCCTGCGCAATGCGGCGGCAATCGAACGGAAAGGACGGCCGGCATGACGATCAAGACGCAACTTCGCGTAATGGTGACAGGCGGTGCCGGGTTCATCGGATCCCACCTGTGTGCCCGGCTGCTGAATGACGGCCATGACGTGCTGTGCGTCGACAACTATTACACCGGGCGGCGCGCCAATATCGCGCCGCTGTTGAACAATCTACGGTTCGAGGCGATGCGCCACGACGTGACCTTCCCGCTGTTCGTCGAGGTCGACCGCATCTTCAACCTCGCCTGCCCGGCATCGCCGGTGCACTATCAGTTCGACCCGGTGCAGACCACCAAGACATCCGTGCATGGCGCGATCAACGTGCTGGGCCTGGCCAAGCGCACGCATGCCCGCGTCCTGCAGGCATCGACCTCCGAGGTCTATGGCGATCCGGAGGTCCATCCGCAGCGTGAGGATTATCGCGGCAGCGTCAACACCATCGGCCCGCGCGCCTGTTACGACGAAGGCAAGCGCTGCGCCGAGACCCTGTTCTTCGACTATCACCGCCAGCATGGCCTGGAAATCAAGGTCGCCCGGATCTTCAACACCTATGGCCCCCGGATGCTGCCGAATGACGGGCGGGTGGTGTCGAATTTCATCGTTCAGGCATTGGCTGGTGAAGACATCACCATCTATGGCGACGGCCAGCAGACACGCAGCTTCTGCTTCGTCGACGATCTGGTGGACGGATTGATCCGGCTGATGGACAGCCCGGCCGACGTCACCGGGCCGATGAACCTGGGCAATCCGCACGAGATCACCATTCTGGAGCTGGCGGAACGGGTGATCGCGATGACCGGTTCGTCATCGCGGCTGATCCGCAAGCCGCTGCCGGCCGATGATCCGGTCCGGCGGTGCCCCGATATCGGCTTTGCCGAGCGCACGCTTGGCTGGCGCCCACAGGTGCCTCTGGAACAGGGGCTGGACAAGGCGATCGGCTATTTCCGAAGCCTCATGGCCGGCTGACACCGGCATCACGTCGCATCGCGGTCGCTGCGGTGTAGTGTGGTGTGATGGAAAAGGGCACGCGAAAAAGGGGCTGCCGTCGCAGATCGACGGCAGCCCCTTTTTCGCGGCAGATCGCCTGGACGGTCAGTACGCGCCGCTGTTCGGCGAGAAGACCACACGCACCGTCTGGACCAGCAGCTTCAGGTCCAGAAGCAGCGACCAGTTTTCAAGATAGGTGCGATTGAACGAGATCCGCGACCCGTAATCGCTGTCGGTCCGACCGTTCACCTGCCACATGCCGGTGATGCCCGGGCGCATCGAGGTGTACTCCACCAGGCTGGCACCCCAGCGCGAGGTCTCATGCAGCGCCATCGGCCGGGGACCGACCAGGCTCATATCGCCACGCAGCACGTTCCACAGCTGCGGAAGCTCATCCAGGCTGGTCTTGCGCAGCACACGGCCGATGCGGGTGATGCGCGGGTCATTGCGCAGCTTTTCGAACTGCTCCCATTCCGCGCGTGCCTCAGCGTCCCGCGCCAGCAGATCCTTCAGCAGCTTGTCGGCATTCGGCACCATCGAGCGGAATTTATAGCACTTGAAATGGTTGCCGCGAAAACCCAGCCGCTCGTGGCCGTAGAAGATCGGCCCCTTGGTCATTGCGACAAAAATGCCAAGGATGAGGAAAAACGGCGACAAAAGAACCAGCAGCACCGAAGCGCCGACAATGTCGAAAAGCCGCTTGAGAATGCGTGCACCGACCGTCGTGGCCGGCACCACGCCGCGTTCAAGGCTTGCCTCGAACACATGGCTGGTGTTGACGTCCGTCATGATGCTGCTGCCCACTTGACGTTTCTGCCCACCCGGCCGCCAGTGTGTCGCACGGACAATATAGGTCCATGCGTCCAGACAGGGGTGCATTCGGTCGGGGCGACGCCAGCCGCCGCGCTGTCAAAGCAGCATGTTCTGGTCGGCCGGGCGTCGCTTCAGGTTTAAGTTTATACCTTGCCCATCTTCTGCCGCCAACCCGCTTTCCGCACTGCACAAATCCCCCGAACAGGGGGCGTTTCTGCGACGGTCCGTGGTAGAGGTGGCAAGAATGATGGCCGGTCATGACGTTAGCAGATCGTTAACCATGTTCCAAGGCGCCCACTGCGCAACTTGCGGGGCGAAATTTCATCCACACCGTGTGCTTGCGGCCACACTCCCGTCTCCCGTCATCCGTTTTTGGATTGGAGGCGGGCATCTGGAATGCTAATCATGGGGCCGGCTTCATCGACAACGGCCTGAAGGGCGGGAGCAGACGCCTCCTATGCGGATTCTTGTTTTCGGCGGCAACAGCCTGCTGGCGCGGGCCTTTTCGGACATCGCGCGGGAACAGGTCGAGCTCAGGGTCGCCGGCCATGCCGAGATCGATCGCCCCGACCTGCTCGACGGTGTGGATGTGGTGGTGAACTTTGCCCGCCACCCCGATGATATGCGGCTGCCGCACGACCCGGCCCGCGATGTCGACGTCCGACTGGCGGTTCGCGTCGCAGAGACATCGGCACGCTTCGTCATGCTCAGTTCCCGCAAGGTCTATGATCAGGCGGCCCAATGGGGTGCTGCCGAGACATCACCTCTGGCGGGCCTGGACATCTATGGCCGGAACAAGGTCGCGGCCGAAGCCGCCGTGGCCGCGCTGATTGCGCCCGAACGCCTGCTGGTGCTGCGGATCGGCAACGTCATCGGGCCTGAACGTATTCCCGGACGGCGCAGTTTCATGGGGTTCATGCTGAACACGCTTGCCGAGACCGGTGAAATCGTGTTCGACATGAGTCCGTTCGTGGCCCGTGACTTCGTCACCGCCGGGCATTTCGCCCGGCAGCTTCTGGCCGCGATCACGAACGGCTTGTCCGGCATCTACAATCTGTCGTCGGGTGTCGGGCTGATGTGCGGTGAACTTGCGCTCGCCGTCATCCGCGGTCATGGCCGCGGTCAGCTGCGGATCATCGATCCGCGCCATGCCGACGCATTCCATCTGGACGTATCGCGTCTGGTTCAGACCACCGGCCTTCGAGAGACGGCCGACGACATCATCACCTACTGCCACAATCTGGGAAGGGCTCTGGGATAATGCCGAAGATCGTCATCACCGGCGGCGCAGGCTTCATCGGGTCACACATCACCGACCACATCTGCGAGCAGTTCCCGGATTACGACGTGGTCGTCTTCGACAAGATGACCTATGCCGCCGACATCCGAAACATTCAGCATCTGGTCGCGAACGAGCGCATCGAGCTGGTCGTGGGTGACATCTGCGACTTCGACCTGGCCTGCCGGGTCGTCGACGGTGCCGACTACGTCGTGCATGCCGCAGCCGAAAGCCATGTCGACAATTCGTTCGGCAATTCGCTGCTGTTCACCATGACCAACGTCTATGGCACCCATGCGATGATGGAGGCCTGCCGCCGCATGGGCGTCAAGCGCATCGTCCATGTGTCGACCGACGAGGTCTATGGCGAGGTTCTGGACGGTGCCGCCGACGAAAGCACGGTGCTGAACCCCACCAACCCCTATTCGGCATCGAAGGCCGGCGCCGAGATGATCATCTCGGGCTATCTGCATTCCTACCGGATGCCGATCGTGACCGTCCGCGGCAACAACATCTATGGCATCCGCCAGTACCCTGAAAAGATCATTCCGCGCTTCTCGCTGCTGCTGGAATGCGGCAAGAAGCTGACCATTCACGGTGCCGGCAACAACCGCCGTCATTTCCTGGCCGCCGAAGATTTCGCCGCCGCCATCGTCCTGCTGATGCGCAAGGGCGAGATCGGCGAGATCTACAACATCGGGTCGGAAGACGAATTCGAGAACATCATCGTCGCTGGTATGATCGCACAAACTTTCGGCTATGCGCTGGATGATGTGGTCGAATACGTCCCCGACCGGCCGTTCAACGACCGGCGCTATGCCATCGACAGCCGCAAGATCCGCGAACTGGGCTGGGCGCCCGAGCGGCATCTTCTGGACGATCTGCCGCGCGTGGTGGGCTGGTATCGCGAGAACGCGCCGCGGTTCCGCCGTCTGATGGCGACGTTCGAAGGCCATGGCAGCGACATCGACCTCGATCTGCGCGCCATCACCCACAGCGCCTGATCTGGCGCGAAGGGCGGATAACCCGACCGACAGCAGAAATGCCGCCCCCGATTCGTCGGTTGGGCGGCATTTCTTTGAGCAAAAAATACATTAATATGTTGTATGAAATAAAATTTCACCTTTTATTTATTAAAATAATATTGATTCACATAAAAATTTGGGTCTTCATGATGGAAAGAACACAAAATTTGACGGTTGCGGTTTCTGCCCTGCATGACCCAGAGAGGTTCTTCCATGCCTGCAACGGTTTCCGTCATCGCCACCCATTGGCGCCGCTTTGCCCCGTCGCCAGCCAGGCTGCTCGGCGCCCTGGCCTTGTCGGCCCTCGTATCGGCTCCGACCGCGATCATCACGCCCGCATCCGCGGCCGAGGTCACCCTGCTGAACGTGAGTTACGACCCGACCCGTGAATTGTACAAGGACGTCAACGCCCGGTTCGCTGCCGTCTGGAAACAGCAGACGGGCGACACGCTGACCATCCGCCAGAGCCATGGTGGATCGGGCAAGCAGGCACGCAGCGTCATCGACGGGCTGGAAGCGGATGTCGTCACCCTGGCGCTGGCCTATGACATCGACGCCATCGCCGACCATAGCGGCGCTCTGAAGGCGGACTGGCAGTCGGCCCTGCCCGACAACAGCGCGCCTTACACCTCGACGATCGTATTCCTCGTCCGCAAGGGCAATCCAAAGGCGGTCCGGGACTGGAACGATCTGGTCAGGCCCGGCCTTCAGGTGATCACACCCAATCCGAAGACCTCGGGCGGCGCGCGCTGGAACTACCTGGCTGCCTGGGCCTATGCGCTCGATCAGGGCAAGGATGCGGCCGGCGCCAAGGCCTTCGTACAGGCGCTGTTCGCCAACGTGCCGGTCCTCGACAGCGGCGCGCGCGGGTCCACCACCACCTTCGTGCAGCGCGGTATCGGAGACGTGCTGCTTGCCTGGGAGAACGAGGCCCTGCTGGCCGTGAACGAACTGGGCCCCGATGCCTTCGACATCGTCGTGCCGTCGCTGTCGATTCTGGCGGAGCCGCCGGTTGCGGTGGTCGACAAAGTGGTCGATGCCCATGGCACGCGTGCCGTAGCCGAGGCCTATCTCAGATTTCTCTACACGCCTGAGGGGCAGGAACTTGCTGCCCGGCACTATTACCGGCCCCGCGACGCCACCGTCGCCGGCCGCCATGCCGACCGCTATCCCGATATCCGGCTGGTGACGATCGACGATGTGTTCGGCGGCTGGCGCAAGGCTCAGGCCGAGCATTTCAACGATGGCGGCATCTTCGACCAGATCGTCACCGGGAAATGATCCTGATGCGCAAAATCGGTCCGCCCAACCGGCCCACACCGCAGAACCGGTCCGCATCACGCAGCCAGGCCGGGCCGCTGCCGGGCTTCGGGCCGGCACTCGGCCTGACGGTGTTCTGGCTGTCGGCGATCATTCTGATCCCGCTGTCCGCAGTCTTTCTGCGGGCGGCGGGACTCAGCCTCGACGAGATCGCCGCGCGCGCCTTCTCGGGCCGTGCGCTCGCGGCCTATCGGCTCAGCTTCGGCGGATCGCTGGCCGCGGCGATGATATCGAGCCTTCTGGGGCTCGTGGTCGCCTGGGTGCTGGTGCGCTATGACTTTCCTGGCAAACGGCTGGCCGATGCCATCGTCGACCTGCCTTTCGCGCTGCCGACCGCCGTCGCCGGCATTGCACTCACCGCGCTCACGGCACCAAACGGATGGATCGGCGCGCCATTGGCGGCGCTCGGCCTGCATATCGCCTTCACACCCGCAGGCGTGATCGTCGCCATGGTGTTCATCGGCCTGCCCTTCGTGGTCCGCACCATCCAGCCCGTGCTCGAAGATCTGGATCGCGAGATTGAAGAGGCGGCGGCATCGCTGGGCGCCGGGCGCTGGCAGACACTGCGGCGGGTGATCATGCCGGTCCTGGCGCCGGCGATCAGCGCGGGGTTCGCCCTGGCATTCGCGCGTGGCGTCGGTGAATACGGCTCCGTGATTTTCATCGCCGGCAACATGCCCGGCATCAGCGAGATCGCCCCCTTGCTGATCGTCATCAGCCTGGAACAATATGATTATGCTGGCGCCAGTGCGATTGCGGCCGTGATGCTGGTCGCCTCGTTCATTCTGCTGCTGCTGGTGAACGGCCTGGACGCGCGCCGCCGCAACGCCATGGAAAGGTAGAACCCCATGGCCCTTTTCCGATCATCCCCCCATCCCGGCGTCCGCATCACCGAGTCTCCCGCGGCCCGCGTGGCGCTGACCATAACCGGCCTGCTCATCCTGGCACTGTTCCTGGTCTTGCCGCTGATCAGCGTTTTTGCGCAGGCCCTGGCGAAAGGCGCCATGCCGTTTCTGGAGGCGCTGCGCGAACCCGACGCCTTGGCGGCCATCCGTCTGACGCTGCTCGTCGCGGCCATTGCCGTACCGGCCAATCTCGTCTTTGGTATCGCCGCGGCCTGGGCCATCACCCGTTTCCGCTTTCCTGGCCGCAGCCTGCTGATGTCGCTGATCGACCTGCCCTTCTCGGTGTCGCCGGTCATCTCGGGGCTGGTCTGGGTGCTGCTGTTCGGCGCCCATGGCTGGCTTGGCCCCTGGGCCGCAGATCACGGCCTGAAGATCATCTTCGCGGTCCCCGGGCTGGTGCTGGCCACGATCTTCGTGACCTTCCCCTTCGTGGCCCGCGAACTGATCCCGCTGATGCTGGCCCAGGGCCCCGACGAGGAGGAAGCGGCGCTCACTCTGGGGGCGGGCTGGTTCACCATCATGCGCCGGGTGACCCTGCCCAATGTCCGCAACGGCCTGCTGGCCGGCGTTCTGTTGTGCAATGCGCGTGCGATGGGGGAATTCGGCGCGGTATCGGTGGTGTCCGGACATATCCGCGGCCTCACCAATACCATGCCTCTGCATGTCGAAATTCTGTACAACGAGTATGACTATGTCGGCGCCTTCGCGGTCGCCTCGCTGCTTGCGGTGCTGGCACTCGTGACACTGATCGCCAAAACCCTGCTGGCGCACGGCCGCGCTGGCGCCTGACGAATGCCGCAACGGCACCGCCCGCACGGCCATGACCCCGTGCGGGCGGCAGGATTGCCGTCGGAGTCGGAGGTGGCGCGGGTCAGACCCGGTTGTTGGTCAGGATCACCGCCGAACTGGCTTCGACCTCGCGGCGGTCGAGCAGATCGGCACAACCACCACGGTGAAAGCAGATATCGCGGCAACAAAGGTCGATATGAGATTTCGCATAATTCGAGATCTCCTTCCTGTGCTGTTGGTGGTTTGGCCCGCGGCGCTCATCGCCTCCGGCTCTGTCGGGCGAACGCATGTCTGCCGCGACGGTTCCAAGGCGGGCGAACAAAAAATGCCCCGGCCTGCGAACCGGCCGGGGCATCGCCATGGCGACCATGCCAGGGCTGTCTGATCGTCTCAGAGCACCCGGCTGATCGCGAAGGTCCGCTCGATATAGCTCATCACCAGTTGCACCGCGTCATCGATTCCGAGCGCGCCGGTATCGACCGTCAGCTCAGGCGCCTCCGGCGCCTCATAAGGCGCATCAATGCCGGTGAAGTCGCGGATCTCGCCGCGCCGCGCCTTGGCATATAGCCCCTTCGGGTCGCGGCCCTCGCAGACATCCAGCCCCGCGCGGATATGCACTTCATGGAAACCGGCGCCGGCGGCGACACGCGCCCGGTCGCGGTCGGCGCGATAGGGTGAGATGAAGGCGGTGACCACCAGGAATCCGGCTTCGGCGAACAAGGCCGCGACCTCGCCGA
Organism: Tistrella bauzanensis; assembly: GCF_014636235.1. Lineage (NCBI taxonomy): Bacteria > Pseudomonadati > Pseudomonadota > Alphaproteobacteria > Geminicoccales > Geminicoccaceae > Tistrella > Tistrella bauzanensis. The sequence goes on along the minus strand of NZ_BMDZ01000038.1, from coordinate 22,234 downwards.
CCCGGCGGATATTCTCGGTGCGGTCCTCGGGGCTGAAGCCCAGATTGGCGTTCAGCCCATGGCGGACATTGTCGCCATCCAGCACGAAGACCTGATAGCCCTTGGCGAACAGCCGCTGTTCCAACTCGATCGCCAGCGTCGACTTGCCCGCCCCCGACAGACCGGTCAGCCACAGCACGCCACCGGTATGACCATTGCGGCGCGCGCGGGCATCGGGCGTCACCCGATGTTCCACCGCCGTGATGTTGGTGGATTTGCGGGTCACGGCATCGCGCTGGTCCGGATAGCCGTCCATCGAGATGATGCCGCCACCGACCGTGTCGTAATCCTCGATCAGAACGAAGCGACCGGTGTTCGGCAACTGGTTGAAGGCATCCAGCGCCAGCAGGCCGCGCGACCGCAGCACCACCTCGGCAACCGCATTGCGCTCCACCTGCACCGGGACCGTGCCATCATCGGCGCCCGACAGGCTGCCGGCATCGATGACCTTCTCGATCCGGTCCACCGTCACCCGGACCTGGCGGGTGGCAAGCTTCATCACATAGCTGCTGCCCACCGCGAGCGGCGTCCGGCCCAGCCAGAACAGCCGGGCCCGGAACACGTCGGTCAGCACCGGCGGCTGGTCCACATGGCTGATCACGTCGCCGCGCTCGATGAAGATCTGGTCGTCGAAGGTGATGCCGACGCTGCGGCCGGTGCCGGCCACCACCGGCTGCGTACCGCGCCCCCAATGCTCGATGCTCCGCACCCGCACGGTCTTGTTGGATGGCGATACCATCACCGTATCGCCCACCGCCAGACGGCCGCTTTCGATCCGGCCGGCGATGATCCGGCGCTCGTCGAATTTATAGACATCCTGCACCGGCAGGCGCAGTGCGCGATCGTCCAGCACCGGGGCGGGCGTGAAACCGTCCAGCGCGCCGATCACCGTCGGCCCGTCATACCACGGCATCGTATCGGTGGCGCGGTCGACGATATTGCCGCCCTCGCGCGCCGCCACCGGCACGAAATGGGTCGCGGTCACGCCGATACCAGACAGATAGGCGCTGTATTCGGCGACCACCGCGTCATAGCGGGCCTGATCGAAGCCAACCAGATCCATCTTGTTGACCACCACGGCGATCTGCCGCAGACCCAGAAGATGCAGCAGATAGCCATGGCGGCGCGATTGTTCGCGCACACCTTCGGCGGCATCGATCACCAGCACGGCCGCTTCGGCGGCGGCGGCACCGGTGATCATGTTCTTCAGGAATTCCTTATGGCCCGGCGCATCGATGATCACATAGTCGCGCCGCGCCGATTTGAACCAGATCTGGGCTGAATCGATGGTGATGCCCTGGTCGCGCTCGGCCTTCAGCGCGTCCATCACGAACGACCATTCGAACGGCATGCCACGGCGTTCGCTCATCGCGCGGATCGACTCGACCCGCCCCTCGGGCAGCGAACCGCTGTCATTCAGCAGGCGGCCGACCAGGGTCGACTTGCCATGATCGACATGGCCGACGATCACGATCCGCATCAGCGCGCGTTCGACGGCGGCCGTATCGGATGCGGATGACGGGTCGGGGGCGGCGATCTGGTCCTGGATCGGAGCAGTCTGTGCAGTCATCGTGAAAACATCCCGTCCCGGATCACATATAGCCTTCGGCGCGCAGGCGCTCGAAGGCATCTTCGGATTCCTTGTCCTGAGCGCGACCGGCGCGTTCGGACGTGCGGCTGCCCTCAAGCTCGGTCACGATCTCGGCGACAGTGGCGGCCCGGCTGGTGATTGGCAGCGTGCACGGCGCGCAGCCCAGCGAGCGATAGCGCTGGCCGTGCCCGTTCGCGAAATACAGGCTGACCACCGGGATCTCCTCACGCTGGATATAGCGCCAGATATCGACCTCGGTCCAATGGAGCAGCGGGTGAATGCGCACCGAGGTTCCGGCCGGAAATTCGGTCTTGAATTGGTCCCAGAACTCCGGCGGCTGATCCTTGACGTTCCAGGCATTGTCCTGGCCACGCGGGCTGAACACCCGTTCCTTGGCGCGGGTGCCTTCCTCGTCGCGGCGGATGCCGGCGATCACTCCGGTGAAGCCGTGGGTGTCGAGCAGCGCCTTCAGACCATCGGTCTTCAGGGCCGAGCAGCATGTCACCCGGCCACGCGTGTGGTTCATGCCCGCATCCAGCGCCGCGCGGTTCTGCCCGACGATCAGGTTCAACCCCCATTCCGCTGCCATGCGGTCGCGGAATTCGATCATCTCGGGGATCTTGTATGATGTATCGACATGCAGCACGGGAAACGGCACATGGCCGAAAAAGGCCTTGCGGGCCAGCCATACCATGACGTTGCTGTCCTTGCCGATCGACCACAGCATTGCCAGCTTGTCGATGCGGTTGAACGCCTCGCGCAGGATATAGACGCTCTGCGCCTCAAGACGGTCGAGATGGTCCATGGATCAATCGCTCCTCAGGCCCTGGCTGGCGCGCCCTTACTGGCGCATGAGTGGGCAGGCGGGCTGGGTTCAGGATGCCGATGGCCGACAGAAAACATGATCCACACCGATTGTCCAGACACTAAACGGATATTATTTTAATTAACGATCATTATTTGTGTTATTTGCGCCAGCCCGGTTGCTGCAATGCCGTGCCGATTGTTGTAGCTTTGCCCGGCTGACCGATGACAAAGGGGCCGCATTCGCGATGACATTCGCCCGTTTCCGTTTCACCGCCATATTGCTGCCAGCCCTTCTGCTCGGCGCCTGCACTGACACCACCGACCTTCCGGCGCCCTTCGACACGCTGAACGCGGTGTTCTTTCCGCCATCGGCGCCAACGGCCCAGGAAATCGATGTCGACAAGCTGCCGGTCGCGGCCATCCTGGTCGGCTTCGGCAGGGGCTCGGCGCGGGTGGCCTATGCCGGAACCCGCGACGGCACGCTGATCTGGCGGGCGGCCGACCGTGCGGAAATCCATACCCGGCAGGGCGTGCTGGTGCGCACCGTCGGCCTGCCCGACAACCTGCGCATCGTGCGGATCGATGGCCTGCCGGACGGGGCCTCGGCGCCCGTGCCCGCGGCTGCGGGCGCGCGGCCTTACGTCCGGATCTTCGACCTGCCGAACCGCCGGCTCTATGGTGCGCGCGCCGATTGCAGCCTGGCCGAGGTGGGGCAGGAGCCGTTGCAGATCGGTCCGTACCGCTTCGACACCGTGGTCTATGACGAGACCTGCACGGTCGAGGCAATGCGCTGGCAGTATACCAACCGCTATTGGTACGAGCCGGACAGCACCCGCGTCTGGCGCAGCATTCAGCATATCTCGCCCGAGATGGGCGATATGGACATCACTCTGCTGCGCTCCGCCCCCATTCCCTGACCTCACGCATCCCCCTGACCCCCACGCAACCCCCTGACTCCCACGCAACCAAAGTCGCCCACACAACCAAAAAGGGCGGCCCCGTTTCCGGGACCGCCCTTCCTGTCGGCCGACAGACGTTCGATCAGCGGGTGCTGGTCGAGGTCGAGGTCGAGGTCGAGGTCGACGAACCGCTGTCGTCGTCGTCCGAGGCGATGATTGCAATCGCCACGGCCGCGGCGGCACCGCCGCCGACGGCCAGGCCGGTGAGCTCGTCGTCGAACAGGTAGCCGGCTTCGTCGTCATTGCTGCTCGACGCAGGCGGCGGGGTCTGGGCGCTGGCAACGCTCGCCATGCCCGCCAGGGCGAGCACGACAGCGAGAGCGCTGATCATGGTCTTGATCATGGTATGATCTCCGATATTCCCCATGGGGTAGGTGCTAGCGTTAACAGTTATACGGCACGCAGGTGCCGTCGGGCAACCCCGATACCGTGACGCAATAGGTATGCTGCGCTGCAATGCGTACTCTGTCCACCCCTGGTATCTGGTATACAACGACGGATGGCACGAATTGGTGGCGTGGTTGGCATCATGGCAACAGATGCGGTAAAGCGCCGCTTGTCGCAGCAAGAAGTAAGGCATGGCGAAGCCGATTCCAGACCTTGACGGAAACAATCTGAACCTGCGCAGCAGAGTCCGGGGGTATCAGCCGATGTGCGGAATGACTTTCATGTCGAACAACAGGAGCAGAAGATGATCGTCGTGACCGGCGGAGCCGGGTTCATCGGTTCCAACATCCTGGCCGGGCTGGAAGCCGATGGCCGGACGGACCTGGTCGTGGTCGACACGCTCGGATCCGACGATAAATGGCGCAACATCGCCGGCCGCGGACTGGCCGACGTGGTGCGGCCCGATCTCCTGTTCAGCTTTCTCGACGCGCGGGCCGATGCGATCGAGGCCGTGATCCATATGGGTGCGATCTCGTCCACCGAGGAACGTGACAGCGATGTGATCGTCGAGAACAACATCCGCCTGACCCTCGACCTCACCGGCTGGTGCACCCGCCATGGTGTGCGGCTGATCTATGCCTCATCCGCCGCCACCTATGGCGACGGCGCGCTGGGTTTCGACGACGACGCCGAGCCTGGGGCCCTCGCACGGCTGCGGCCGCTCAATGCCTATGGCTGGTCGAAGCACATGGTCGACCGCCGGATCGTCGATCTTTCCCGCCGGGGTGCGACATTGCCGCCACAGTGGGCGGGGCTGAAGTTCTTCAACGTCTATGGGCCGAACGAATATCACAAGGGCGGCCAGCGCAGCGTCGCCCATCAGGTGTTCGAGCGGATCCGCGATGGCGGCGAGGCGCGGCTGTTCCGCAGCCATCGGCCCGATTATCCGCATGGCGGCCAACTGCGCGATTTCGTCTGGATCGGCGATTGCGTGGCGGTGGTCCGGTGGCTGCTCGACACTCCCGCCGCCAGCGGTCTGTTCAATGTCGGGTCCGGCAAGGCGCGCAGCTTCGCCGACATGGCCCGCGCGGTCTATGCGGCGATGAACCGGCCGCCGGCGATCGAGTTCGTCGACATGCCGGTCCATCTGCGCGAGAAATATCAGTACTTTACCGAGGCGAAGATCGACCGGCTGCGGCAGGCCGGCTTCACCGCGCCGATGACCGAACTGGAAGATGGCATCGCCGCCTATGTGCGCGGCCATCTCCTGTCCGAAGACCCTTATGTCTGAATCCGCGTCACTGCCATCTGGGCCGCCGCCACGGTGGCGGCCCGCGTGTCAAACCGCCGCCTGCCGGGCCAGCGCCTCTTCCACGAAATCCAGCCGGTCCTGACCGAAATAGAGCGTGTCGCCTACAAAGAAGCTGGGGGCACCAAACACGCCGCGCGCAACCGCCTCTTCGGTTTCGGCCTTCAGCCGGTCCTTGACCTCAGGCGTGGCGCAGGCCGCGATCAGCGCTGCGGCATCGAAGCCGGCCGCTTCCAGCACCGCGCCCAGCACCTCCCGATTGCCCATGTCGCGGCCATCGGCCCACAGCGCCGGGAAGATCGCCGCCAGATAGGCCTCGATCCGGCCATCGGCCAGGGCAGCCGCCGCACCGCGCTGCATGGTCAGGGTGTTGATCGGAAAATGCGGATTGAAACGGAAGGGCGTGCCCGCCTTCTCGGCAAAGCGCGTCAGATCCGCCATCAGATAGCGGCCCTTGGCCTTCACCGCCGCGGGGCTGGTGTTACCGGTGGCCTGAAACACGGCACCCAGCAGAATTGGCCGCCAGCGGATCTCGGCGCCGGTGCGCGCAGCAATGGCGGGCAGCCGCGCCCAGGCGAGATAGGTGGCGGGGCTGCCGACATCGAACAGGAAATCAACGACAGGACGGGCAACGACAGGACGGGCAACGACAGGACGGGTCATAAGGGGCATCTCCTCGGATGGGACCGGCGCTCTTCGGCGGCGCCGTGGGTTCAGCGTCCGGTGGCTGGCGGGGCCGCGACCGGATCGGTGCCGAAATCGGCCGGCGAGGTGATCTCCAGCATCTCCAGATCGTCGGATCCCGCCTGAAGCTCATGCGCGATGCCCGGCGGCTGATAGACGCAGTCGCCGGCGCGCAGGTCCACCAACCCGGTGCCGTCATACCAGAACCGCACCCAGCCTTTCAGGATATAGACCATCTGGAAATCCAGCCGGTGGGCATGGCGGCCGGTGCCGGCGGTCACCGCCTCTTCGGCGCGGATCACATGGGCATGGAACCGCCCCTGGGTCGCCGTGCCGATATCGAGGTCGCGATAGCTGAAAAAGGCGCGCAGGCCGTCGCCGGCGAAACCGGCCCCGTCGGCACGGGCGATGGTGACCCGGGCTGGCGGTTCGGTTGCTGGCGTCTGCACGGTCTGGTGGGTTGTGGTGGTCATGGCTTCTGCTCCTTCTCGGTTGTCGGGCGGCCAGAAGGCCGGCTCGCGGCTTCTTGGTCCGGCGCGCGGATGTCTGCGACGATCATCCGTCGGCGCGGCCGGCAGGTCAAACAAGCGCTCGAGTTGCCCGTGGCGACTTGTCACCGGCAACGCCGCCTCCTATCGTTGCCGGCGCACACGCGCCGTACCGGCAGATCGGACCTGGGCCATGGATATCGACAGCTTCTTCGAGGCCGAACTGGATGAACACGCGGCGGTTTTCGCCCGCACCCGTGCCGTGCTGAAGCAGCCCTTCGGACAATGGGTGGCGATGGCGCTTGCCACCATCCGCGCCGGCGGCAAGATCATGTTCTTCGGCAATGGCGGTTCGGCCTCGGACGCTCAGCATCTGGCGACCGAACTGGCGGTGCGCTATCGCCGCGATCGCGCGCCCATTGCCGGGCTCGCCCTCACCACCGACAGTTCGGCGCTGACCGCGATCGGCAATGACATGGGCTTCGATCAGCTCTTCGCCCGCCAGATCGCCGCACTCGGCCGACCGGGTGACATGGCGGTCGGCATCACCACCTCGGGCCGCAGCCCGAATGTGCTGCTGGGGCTCGATGCGGCGCGGGCCGCCGGCATCACCGCCGTGGCCTTGACCGGCCGCGATGGCGGCGACACGCCAGGGCGCGCCGATCTGGCACTGGTGGTGCCAAGCGATACCACCGCCCGGATTCAGGAAATGCACATCATGCTGGGCCAGATGCTGTGCGGGGCGCTGGAAATCGCCCTGGGCCTGGTTCCCGACGAGCGCCCCTCCGGCGACTGACCAACAGATCTTTGGCCACCCGTCCCTCTCCCAACAGCCCGGACCCGCCATGTCGACCAGTTCTGTCCGTGCCGCCGGCGCCGCCCGTGTGGATTTCCTCGATCTCGACCGGCGTTTCGGCGCGGTGACGGTCGCGGTCATCGGCGACGTCATGCTCGACCGCTTCGTCTATGGCAAGGTGGAGCGGATCTCGCCCGAGGCACCGATCCCGGTGCTCAGGGTCGAGCGCCGCCGCACCATGATCGGCGGCGCCGGCAATGCCGCGCGCAATGTGGCCTCGCTCGGCGCCCATGCCAGGCTGGTCGCCGTGGTCGGTCCCGATGCCGCGGCCGCCGAGTTGCGCGACCTGCTGGCGGCGGAAGACCGCGTCACCGGCGATCTCGCGGTTGATATCGATGGCAGCACCATCGTCAAGACCCGCTATGTGGCGCAGAGCCAGCAATTGCTGCGCTCCGACGAGGACGGCCCCGGCGGCCTGTCATTGACCGCCCATGCCGGGCTGATGGCAGCGGTGGCCGAGGCGGTGGCTGCCGCCGACATCGTGCTGCTGTCGGATTACGGCAAGGGTGTTCTGGCACCCGATATCCTCACCGATATCATGGCCTGCTGCCTCGCCGCCGGCCGGCCGGTGGTGGTCGACCCCAAGGCGCGCGACCTCAGCCGCTATCGCGGCGCCATGGTTCTCACCCCCAATGCCGCCGAACTGGCGATGGCTTCAGGCGAGACGATCGATCCCGCCGATGACGCCGCCGTCACCCGCGCGGCCCTGGCGCTGGTTCGGGCGCATGGCTTTCAGCATCTGGTCGCCACCCGTGGCGCCCATGGTGTCACCGTGGTCGGTGCCGATGGCAGCGCCGTGCATCTGCCGGCCCGCGCCCGCGAGGTTTTCGACGTCTCAGGTGCCGGCGATACGCTGGTCGCGGCGCTGGCCTGCGGGCTTGCCGCCGGCGGATCGCTGGTCGACGCCGTGCAATATGCCAATGCGGCGGCTGGTGTTGTGGTCGGCAAGCTCGGCACCGCCACCGTCACCCCCACCGAGATCCGGGCCGCCGCCGCCGGCGACGCCGAGGCGCGCTCGGTCGCGGCAGGCGCCCCGCCCCGCCATGCCCGTGTGGTCGACACGGCCGCCGATGCCGCCCGCATCACCGCCGGCTGGCAGGCCGAGGGATTGCGCGTCGGGGTCACCAATGGCTGTTTCGACCTGCTGCATCGCGGCCACCTGGACGTGATCGGCAAGGCGCGTGCCGCCTGTGACCGGCTGGTGGTGGCGGTGAATGCCGATGCCTCGGTCCGCCGGCTGAAGGGGCCGTCGCGGCCGGTGCAGGATCAGGACACCCGTGCCGCGGTGCTGGCGGCCCTGGCCGATGTCGATCTGGTGCTGATCTTCGCCGAGGACACCCCGGCCGAGTTGATCGCGGCCATTCAGCCCGACCTGCTGGTCAAGGGCGGCGATTACAGCCCCGACACTGTGGTCGGCGCCGATGTCGTCACCGCCCGGGGCGGCCGGGTGATGATCGTGCCGATCCTGCCCGGCCATTCCACCACCGCCACTGTTGCCCGCATCAACCAGAGCGGCGATTGATCGGGCAGCCTCCCCCGGTCAGTCGTCCGTGCCCAGCAGGCGGAGCGTGGCGCGCATCAGCGGGTGATCGTCTTCGCCCAACGCCTCGACCGCGCTCATGTGATGCCGGCCCGGCAGATCGATCATGTCGATCCGGGCACCGGCGGCCTGCCAGCGGCGCCCGAAATCGCGGCTCTGGCGGTGAAACTCAGACGATTCATCCCCGCCCACCGCCAGCACCAGCCGTGTGCATGGCTGCGGTGCCAGCCTGTGCGGGCTGGCGGCGCGGGCACCGGCCACGTCAAGGCCCAGTTTCGCGTTGATGCTGGTCGCGATCAGCGGCTCCAGATCGAATACGCCGCTGATCGCCACGCCGCCCGCGATCAGTGGCGCCGCCACCGCCAGTGCCGGATCACGCGCCGCCCAGTCTGTGGCCGCCAGCATGCCGACGATCTGACCGCCGGCGGAATGTCCCGCGACCACGATGCGCCGGCGATCGAGGCCGAGCGCCGGCGCCAGCCGCCACAGCAGCGCCACGGCCTCGCGCGCTTCCTCGACGATGCCGGCAACCGTGGTCGCGGGTGCAAGTGTATAGTCGACCAACGCCACCGCGACGCCTCTGGCGACATATCCCCGCGCCAGTTGCGTGAAACTCTCGCGGCTCATGGCCTGCCAATAGCCGCCATGAAAGAACACCAGCACCGGCACGCCGCCGCCGGCCCCGGGCCCGGTTTCGGGCATCACCAGATCCAGCACCTGATCGCCGCGCCGGCCATAGACGATCGCCGGCCGGAAGCGGCCGCTGCGGGTGAAGTCCGCCCGGGCCGCCGCCGCCTCGGCCGCCCAGCGCGCGAAGATCGCCGGGTGGTCGGGCACGGCGGCACGGGCGTTATAGGCCCGCTCCGCATCGCCGGTGGCCATGGTCGTGCCGGCCGGGTCTGCGGCCGGGGCGGAAGGCGAGGCGTGGTAATCGGTCATCAGCAGCGTGTTTCCGGATAAGAAACGGGGTGGGCCGGATACGAAACGGGGGGAGCGCGTGGCGATTCCCCCAGAATACCCTCCCGCGCGGCAAATGGCTGCGGCGAACTGTCACGGAGCCCGCCCCGATCGGCCATTCCGGAACAAGCGGCCCGCTTCGGCATTGGTCCATTGCCGATCATGCTTACCTCATCCCACGACCGCAGCCTGCGGCCATGGGTCACTGCCAGTGGAGCCGGAATGTTCGAATGGATCGTGGGTGTCGTCTCATCCGCAGGCTATATCGGTGTCGCCGCATTGATGGCGCTGGAAAACCTGTTCCCGCCGATCCCGTCGGAGCTGATCATGCCGGTGGCGGGCTTTGCCGCCGCACGCGGTGACCTCACCATCATCGGCGTCATTCTGGCCGGTACGGCGGGGTCGGTCATCGGCACCCTGCCCTGGTACTGGCTGGGGCGGCGGCTGGGGCGGCGGCGCATCCGTCATCTGGCCGAACGCCATGGCCGCTGGCTGACGATTTCACCCGACGAGGTCGATCAGGCCCATGGCTGGTTTGAGCGTCACGGCGGCAAGGCCGTGTTCTTCGGGCGTCTGATCCCCGCCATCCGCACACTCATCTCGGTGCCGGCTGGCATCGCCGCGATGCCGATGGGGCGGTATCTGGCCTGGTCCACCCTGGGCTCGGTAATCTGGACCAGCCTGCTCGCCCTTGCCGGCTATGCGCTGGAAAGCCAGTACGATCTGGTTGCCGCCTATATGGATCCGGTGTCGAAGGGCGTCATCGCGCTGATGGTGCTGACCTATCTGTACCGGGTGGTGCGCCGCAAGGGATAGCCATGGTCGCCTTCTGATTGGACCAGCCATCTTGGTGAAAATCGGCCCTGGACGGCAGACCATTCGGCCGCGACATTGACGCTGCCCCCGCGCCCGCCGCCGAGAGAATGCCGTCCGATGTACCAGCCCAGGATCTTTCAGGAACAGCGCCCAGCGGTGCTGCATGCGCTGATGCGCGACCATCCGCTTGCCACCCTGATCACCGCCGGTTCAGGCGGATTGATGGCCAATCTGCTGCCTTTCGACCTGATCGAGACGGCTGGCGGCGACCACCTGTTGCGCGCCCATCTTGCCCGCGCCAACCCGCAGATCGGTGACCTCCGCGACGCCGCCGAGGCGCTGGTGGTGTTCCAGGGGCCGGCCGCCTATGTCACGCCCTCGTGGTATGCGTCCAAGGCGGCGCACGGCAAAGTTGTCCCTACTTGGAATTATGCCACTGTCCAGGTGCGGGGTCGGCCGCGGATCACCGAAGATCCGGCCTGGCTGTCGGCGCAACTGGCCGCACTGACCGCCGCACAGGAAGCCGGGCGCCCTCGGCCCTGGGCGATGACCGATGCCCCGGCCGGTTTCATCGCCGCCCAGATGAAGGGCATTGTCGGCCTGGACATTCCGATCGCCCGCATCGATGGCAAATGGAAGGTGAGCCAGAACCGCGACCGGGCCGACCGCCAGGGTGTCGTCGCGGGGCTTGCGGCCGAGCCCGGCGATGATGCCGCGGCCATCGCCGCACTGATCGATGCGGCATCCTGAAAGAGCGGCCACATCCCGGAAGAGCGAATGGGCACGCGGCGGAGTAGCGTCCGGCGGCTGTCGCCGCTAGGCTTCCCCAATGACAAGGGCAGATCCACCAGGGGCGTGGATCATGCCGATGCATGTGGAGGAATGACCGATGGGCAGTGTCGAGGGGCGCTTCGTCGCCAATGGCGATGTGCGGCTGCATGTGATCGAGGCCGGGCATGGCGAGGCGATCGTGTTCGTGCACGAATTTGCCGGCGACCGGCGGAGCTGGGAACCGCAGATGCGGCGCTTCGCGCGCAGCCATCGCTGTGTCGCCTATGATGCCCGCGGCTATCCGCCATCGGATGTGCCGGCGACGGTGGACGAATACGGCCAGGCGCAGGCGACCGACGACATCCGCGCGGTGATGGACGGTCTGGGCATCGACCGCGCGCATCTTGTGGGATGCAGCATGGGCGGCTTCGCCGTGCTGCATTTCGGCCTGCGTCATCCCGATCGCGCCCGATCGATCACCGCGATCGGCGCCGGCTATGGCGCGCGGCCGGAGCAGCGCGCCGATTTCGCCGCCAATTGCGAGGCCACGGCCGCCCGTATCCTGGAGGACGGCCTGGAGGCCGCCGGGCGCAGTTATATGTCATCGGCCGGCCGGCTGCCCTTCGCCGCCAAGGATCCGCGCGGCGCCGACGAGGCGATGGCGGTGTTTCTGGATCATTCACCGCTGGGCGCGGCGCTGACCCTGCGCGGCTATCAGGCAAGACGGCCGTCGCTGTTCGCGCTGGAAGACGAATTCCGCACGATGAACCTGCCGGTCCTGTTGATCGTGGGCGACAGCGACGCGCCGGCGATCGAGGCCAATCTGTTCCTGAAGGCCACCCTGCCCGCGGCCGGCCTGGCCGTGCTGCCGATGACCGGCCATGCCGCCAATCTCGAAGAGCCCGACCCCGTCAACCGCCTGCTCGCCGATTTCTTCACCGCCGTCGAGCATGGACGCTGGGCGAAGACCGGCGGCGACGATCGCCAGAATGGCGACCTGCTGGGCATGGGCGCCACACCCTGACCAGCCGCACCACGTCGGAAACATCGATTGCATTTGCGTACCATTTGGTCAAAATTCGCCCAATCGGTCACGCCGCCTGCACAAGTCTGAGGCATTCGGCGGCAACCGGCGGGCAGCGCAGGTTTTCTGCCCGTGGATTTGGCGGATCTTGAGGCATTGGCGCAGTCCTTGCGTTATCATGAAAGTTCCGCGACACCCATCGGAGATCGCTCATCCATGCTGCTCGCAAAGCTCAGGGCCGCAGCCCTCGCCGCCACCGTCGCCGTCTCGGCGCTGATGGCCGGCAACGCTGACGCCGCCGACAAGATCAAGGTTGCCAGCGTCTACACCGTGCCGATCGAGCAGCAGTGGGTCAGCCGCATCCACATTGCCCTCGACGCCGCCGCCAAACGCGGCGACATCGACTATGAATGGTCGGAATCGGTGACCAATGCCGATTATGAGCGCGTGATGCGCGAATACGCCGAGAAGGGCGCCGACATGGTCGTCGGCGAGGCCTTCGCGGTCGAGCAGGCGGCCCGCCGCGTGGCCCGCGACTATCCCGAAACCGCCTTCCTGATGGGTTCGTCGTTCAAGCCGCAGGATCCGAATTTCTCGGTGTTCGACAACTACATCCAGGAACCTGCCTATCTGACCGGCATGATCGCCGGCGGCATGACCAAATCGAACGTCATCGGCGTGGTCGGCGGTTTCCCGATCCCTGAGGTCAACCGGCTGATGAACGCCTTCATGGCCGGCGCGCTTGAGGTGAACCCCGAGGCCAAGTTCATGGTGAGCTTCATCGGCTCGTGGTTCGATCCGCCGAAGGCCAAGGAGAGCGCCTTCGCCATGATCGAGCGCGGCGCCGACGTGCTGTATGCCGAACGCTTCGGCGTGTCGGATGCCGCCAAGGAGCGTGGCGTTCTGGCGATCGGCAATGTCATCGACACCCAGGCCCAGTATCCTGAAACGGTCGTCGCCTCGGCGCTGTGGCACATGGAGCCCACGATCGACAAGGCGATCGCGGCCGTGAAGGACGGCAGCTTCAAGGCCGAGGATTACGGCAGCTATTCCAACATGAAGCCGGGCGGTGCCTCGCTTGCCCCCTATGGCACCTTCGACGACAAGATCCCGGCCGACCTGAAGGCCAAGGTCGAGGCGAAGAAGGCCGCCATCCTGGATGGCAGCACCACCGTCACCGTCGACGACACCGAGCCCAAATCCACGATGTAAGCGGTCTGCGCAGATAAACTGTCGGCCATGGATGCGGCCACTTCAGGCTGTATCCTCCACGACGCCGCATCCGCATCGGGGCGCTTGCATCCATGACCACATCCGCTGAACCCGCGGTGGTGGCGACGAGCCGGGCGCCGGAGATCGTTCTCCGGCTTTCGGGCGTTACCAAGCGCTTCGGCGCGCTCACGGCCAACGACGCCATCGACCTGGACCTGCGCCGGGGCGAGATCCTGGCGCTGCTGGGCGAGAACGGCGCCGGCAAAACCACCTTGATGAGCATCCTGTTCGGCCATTATGTGGCCGACGCGGGCGATATCGAGGTCTTCGGCCGGCCGCTGCCCGGCGGTTCGCCCAAGGCCGCGATCGCGGCCGGCCTCGGCATGGTGCATCAGCACTTCACCCTGGCCGAGAATCTGAGCGTCATCGACAACGTCACCATCGGCACCGAGCCGCTGTGGGCGTGGCGGCGGGACCGGGCGAAAGCGCGCCGGCGGCTGGCCGAGCTGGGGGCCCGTTTCGGCCTGACGGTCGACCCTGATGCCCGCGTCGGCGCCTTGTCGGTGGGCGAGCGCCAGAAGGTCGAGATCCTGAAGGCGCTGTATCGCGACGCCCGGATCCTGATCCTGGACGAACCCACCGCCGTTCTGACCCCGCAGGAAAGCGAGCGGCTGTTCGTCACGCTCCGCGCCATGGTCGCCGACGGGCTGTCGATCATCTTCATCAGCCACAAGCTGCCGGAAGTGATGACGGTCAGCAACCGGGTGGCGGTGCTGCGGGCCGGCCGGCTGATCGAACAGCGCGACGCGGCCGGGCTCGACCGCGCGATGCTGGCCGAGCTGATGGTCGGGCGCAAGGTCACCGGGCCGATGCGCACGCCCGTGGCGGCCGGCGCGCCGGCCCTGATCCTGGACCGCGTCTCGGCGACCGGCCCCGGCGGCAAGCCCCGGCTGCATGACGTGCAGCTTTCGGTAAATGCGCGTGAAATCGTCGGCATCGCAGGCGTCTCGGGCAATGGCCAGTCGCTGCTGGCCGATCTGATCGCCGGCATGGCCCATCCCGAGGCCGGCCGCATCACCATTCTGGGCCAGCCGATCACGCGTCCCGATCCGGCACGGATGGTGCGCATGGGGGTTGGCCGCATCCCGGAAGACCGCCACAGCGAAGGCCTGATCGGCGACATGACGGTGTGGGAGAACGTCATCGCCGAACGCCGCAACCGGCCCGATTTCTCCCGCGCGGGATTTCTGCGCCGGGGGCCGGCGCGCGCCCATGCGGCCGATCTGGTCAGGGCCTATGAGGTGCGCTGCCCGTCGGTGGATGCCACCGTCCGCCAGCTTTCCGGCGGCAACATGCAGAAACTGATCCTGGGCCGGGCGCTGGCCCTGCATCCGGGGCTGATCCTGGCCAACCAGCCCACCCGTGGCCTGGATATCGGCGCGGTCGCCTATGTCCATGAACGTCTGCTGGAGGCCCGCGACGGCGGCGCCGCCATCCTGCTGATTTCCGAGGATCTGGACGAGATCCTGGCCCTGTCCGACCGGGTGGCGGTGATCCATGACGGTCATCTGACCACGCCTGCCCGACGCGAGGCGGTCACCGTGGCCGGTCTCGGCCTGCTGATGGCCGGTGCCGGCGACACCGCATCCGCCACCGAGGCTGCCCATGCGACTTGAACGCCGCACCGAAACCCCCGCCTGGCTGTCTCTGCTGGTGCCGGTGGCGGCGCTTGCCGCCGCCTTCGCCATCTCGGCGGTTCTGATCCTGATATCCGGCGCCTCGGTGCCGGCTGCCTATGGCGCGATGGCCGACGGCGCCTTCGGCAGCCGCTTCGCCATCACCGAAACCCTCACCCGCGCGGCACCGCTGATGCTGACCGGGCTTGCCGCTGCCGTCGCCTTCCGCGCCCGGCTGTGGAATATCGGCGGCGAGGGCCAGCTTTACGGCGGGGCGCTGGCCGCGGTCTGGATCGGCACCGCGCCGCTGGGCCTGCCCGATGCACTGCTGCTGCCAGCCGTGATCCTGGCCGGCGCCATCGCCGGCGGTCTGCTGCTGCTGGGCCCGGCGGTGCTGAAAACCCGCTTCGGCGTCGACGAGGTGGTGACCACCCTGCTGCTGAACTTCATCGTGCTGCTGTTCGTGTCGATGATGATCGAAGGGCCGATGAAGGATCCGATGGCCATGGGCTGGCCGCAAAGCGACACCCTGCCGATGGCCGCCGAACTGCCACGGCTGATCCCGCGCACCCGCCTGCATGGCGGGCTGATCCTGGCACTGGTCGCGGCGGTGCTGATCTACATCATGATGACCCGCACGGTGCTTGGCTTCGAGATGCGCGCGGTCGGCGCCAGCCCGCGCGCGGCCCGGTTCTCAGGGATGAGTACCGGTCGGGTGATGCTGCTGGTGGCGCTGATCTCAGGCGGCCTCGCCGGCCTCGCCGGTGTCAGCGAGGTGGCCGGCCGCACCGGCTATCTCACCCTCGACATGTCGCCCGGCTATGGCACCGGCGGCGTGGTGGTCGCCATGCTGGCCCAGTTGCACCCGCTGGGGGTGATCCTGGGCGCGTTGATGGTCGCCAGCATCTTCGTCGGTGCCGATGCCATGAGCCGTGCGGTGGGCGTGCCCACCTATATTGCCGACGTTCTGGTCGCGGTGTCGCTGCTGTGCATGCTGACCGCGATGCTGTTTGCCCGCTATCGCCTGCGCCGCGGCTGATCCCGGCCGTTCTTCCGGAGCTGACCCGTCATGGACATCATCGAGCTTCTGATTTCGGCCGGCCTGTGGGCAACCGTGCTGCGCATCGCCACACCGCTGATCTTCGGCACGCTCGGCGAATTGATCTGCGAGCGTGCCGGCGTTCTGAACCTGGGCATTGAGGGGATCATGACGCTGGGCGCCATGGTCGGCTGGATGACGGTCTATCAGGGCGGCGATCTGTGGGTCGGCATCGCCGCCGCCGCCGTGGCCGGCATGCTGGTCGGGCTGCTGCACGGCGCGCTGACCGTGCCGCTCGGCCTGTCGCAGCATGTCACCGGCCTTGGCATCACCATGCTGGCCACCAGCCTGTCCTATTTCGCCTATCGCCTGTTGCTGCCACAGATCAGCACCCCGCCATCCGTCGACCCCTTCGCGCCGCTCGGCGATGGCTGGTGGTCGTCCCTGCCCTGGCTGGGCCAGGTGATCGGCCAGCAGACCGCCCCCACCATCCTGGCCCTGGTGCTGGTGCTGGCAGTGGCCTGGGTGCTGTACCGCACGCCCGCCGGGCTGGCGGTGCGGATGGTCGGTGAAAATCCGGCCGCCGCCGATGCCCAGGGCATTTCGGTCACCGGCGTGCGGATGCTGGCGGTGATGGTGGGATCGGCCTTCATGGCGGTTGGCGGCGCCTTCCTCACCCTCTCGGCGTTCAACGCCTTCTTCTTCAACATGATTGGCGGGCGCGGCTGGATCTGCATCGCGCTGGTGGTGTTCGCGTCATGGCGGCCGGGCAAGGCCCTGCTCGGCGCGCTGCTCTTCGCCTTCTTCGATGCGCTTCAGACCCGCCTGCAACAGATGACGGGCGGCGCCCTGCCCTATCAACTGTTCCTGATGCTGCCTTATGTGCTCAGCATTCTGGCACTTGTGGTCATGTCCAGGCGGGCCGCCTATCCTCAGGCGCTGATGGTGCCGTTCCGCAAGGGAGAACGCTGAACCCATGGCCCTCGATCTTCTGGTTCTGAACGCCCGCCGCGCACTCGACGCCGACATGACGCCCGCCGGCGCCACACCCGTCGACATCGCCATAGACGGCGGGCGGATCGTCGAGGTGGCGCCGGGCATCGCCGCGCGCGGCGCCACCGCCACTGACACCATCGATGCCGCGGGCTGCCTGGTCACCCCGCCTTTCGTCGACGCCCATTTCCACATGGACTCGACCCTGTCCTATGGCATGCCGCGGGTGAACCGGTCGGGCACGCTGCTGGAAGGCATCGCGCTGTGGAACGAACTCAAGCCCGCGCTGACCCACCAGGCACTGGTCGACCGCGCGCTCGCCTATTGCGACTGGGCGGTGGCCCGTGGCCTTCTGGCGATCCGCAGCCATGTCGATGTCTGCGATCCCCGGCTGCTGGCGGTGGATGCGCTGCTGGAGGTGAAGGCGCGGGTCAAGCCCTGGCTGGATCTGCAACTGGTGGCCTTCCCGCAAGACGGTCTCTATCGCCGCCCAGGCACAGAAGCCCTGCTGATCGAGGCGCTGGACCGTGGCGTCGACGTGGTCGGCGGCATCCCGCATTTCGAGCGGACAATGACCGATGGCGCCCGCAGCGTGGCGCGGCTGTGCGAGATCGCTGCCGAACGGGGCCTGCGGGTCGATTTGCACTGCGATGAAAGCGACGACCCGCTGTCGCGCCATGTGGAAACGCTCGCCGCCGAGGTTCATCGCCTGGGGCTGCACGGTCGGGCCACAGGCTCGCATCTCACCTCGATGCATTCCATGGACAACTACTATGTCTCCAAGCTGATCCCGCTGATGGCCGAGGCCGATCTGGGCGTGATCGCCAACCCGCTGATCAACATCACCCTTCAGGGCCGCCACGACACCTATCCCAAGCGCCGCGGCATGACCCGGGTGCCCGAGCTGATGGCGGCGGGGCTGACGGTTGCCTTCGGCCAGGATTGTGCCATGGACCCGTGGTATCCGCTGGGCTCGGGCGACATGCTCGATGTCGCATCGATGGGCCTGCATGTGGCGCAGATGACCGGCATCGACGACATGCGCCGCTGCTTTCAGGCGGTGACCACCAACCCCGCCCGCCTGCTGGGCCTGGATGGCTATGGGCTCGATGCCGGATGCCAGGCCGATATCGTGATCCTGGATGCCGGCGACGAGGTCGAGGCCCTGCGCCTGCGCGCGACCCGGCTGTCGGTCATCCGCGCCGGCCGGCTGATCGCGCGCACCGCCCCGTCCGAGACCACCCTGCTGCTGGATGGCGGCACCCGCCTGACCCGCTGCCGCATCGGGGCCTGAGCGGCCGCGCGTTGCCTGACCGGGCGCCGCACCCCCTCAGGTGGCGGCGCTGCGGTTCTGGGCCGCACGCGTCCTGGCAATGGTCTCGAACTTGTGCAGCAGGGTCTCGTCGCCGCCGATCAGGCGCCGGAAGTCGCCGGCATCCAGAAACAACAACTGGCAATAGCCGAGGGCGGCGATCTCGGCGCTGCGCGGACGGTGGTCGAGCAGCGCCATCTCGCCGAAAAAGTCGCCACGGCCCAGCCTGATACGCCGGTCCTCGATCCGCACCTCGACCGCGCCCGACGAGATGAAATACACCCCGTCGCCCTTGTCGCCAGCCCGGAAGATCACCGATCGCGGCAGCACGAAGACCGGCCGCAGCAACTGGCGGACACGGGCGCGCATGTCGTCGCCCAGTTCCACGAACAGCGGCAGGCGGCGCATCAGCTCGTTGGTGTCCAGGCCCAGATCCAGCCGCGGCAGGGCGTCGCGGCGGGCTTCAGCCGCCGTCACGCCCCGGCGCAGATCGTCATGCAGTTCCGCATCCAGCAGGCCTTCCTCGGCCAGTGCGTCATAACGGGCCAGTTCGTGGCGTTCGGCCATCCGCGCCAGGAACCGTCGTTCCAGCGCCTCGGCATAATCGGGATATTGCAGCCGCATGGCATCCAGCGCACCGGCCACCTGGCGGGCGCGGCCATCAAGCATGTCGGCGATCAGCTCGGCGATGCGCCGGCCCAGCATCGGCCGGATCCGCTCGTCGACATAGGGCCTGAGTTCCTGGATCGCCAGCCGGAAGGCCAGCAGCATCTCGAACCGGTTGGCCAGCCGGCGCGCCAGCGGCCGGTCGATGCGCATCCGCCGGTGCAGCCAATAGGCGACCCGGAATCCGTGCTCGAAATCGAGTGCGGTGCGCACCACGCGCATATAGCCCAGGCGGCCTTCATTGCGGCCGCCTTCCAGCAGCGCTTCGGTCAGGCGCAGCAGCCGGTCGACGGTGGCGGTCGACAGGGTACGACGCTCATGCAGATCCAGAATCAGTCCGCGCTCACGCACCGCCAGTGCCACCAGCCCCACGCCCAGCCGTTCACGATCGGCGATCTCGGTCTCGATATCGGTATCGCTCGACACCTGATCGGCGCGGCGGGCGTAAGACTGGGCCACCTCGCGCACCACGGTCGGGCTCACGTCATAGCGTCGTCCGGCATCCTCGACCGCCCCCCTGACATCGGTCAGCGACAGCGCCAGCACCTGGCGGCGCAGCACCTCGCCCACCGGTGACAGCCGGTCCAGCCCCAGCCAGGAAATCAGCGGCCGAAGCGTGGTGCCATTGATGAACAGCGTGAACAGCACATAGCCGGTCGCGGTCACCGCCACGAAGCGCTTCAGGCCGTCGGACAGGCCCGGCGCCTCGACCACGCCCAGCGCCAGCACCAGTGTCACCGCGCCGCGCAGGCCACCCCACAGGATCACCGCCCGATAGCTGTGCGACACCCTGGCCGACAGCCTCAACATGCTCAGCACCGGCAGCAGCAGCCACAGGGTCAGCGCCCGGCCGATCAGCGCCAGCAGCGCCAGCGTGGCGATGGTCAGGATGTCATAGATATCGACGTCCTCCATCAGCCGCGGCACGATCAGCGCCGCCAGCACGAAAATCATCGACCCGGCCCAGAAGGCGATCTGCTCCCACACGTTCAGCAGATGCCGCCAGTTCTCAGGCGCCACATGCGACCGGCCCAGCGCCGAGACCACCAGCCCGGCCACCACCGCCGCCACCACGCCCGACACGCCCAGGCTGTATTCGCCGACCACGAAGATGATATAGGCGCCGGCCAGGGTCAGCGTCGCTTCCGCCGCCTTGATATCGTCCAGCAGCAGCAGCCCGGCGACCACCAGCCGGCCGACCACCAGACCGAACACCGCGCCGCCGATCAGTCCCACGGCCAGATCGTTGGCGGCATCCAGCAGCATGGCGGAGCCCGGCTCTTCCACGCCGGTCGCGCGCGCGGTGACCAGTGCGGCCATCAGCACCGAGAACAGGGCAATGGCGGTGGCATCGTTCAGCAGGCTTTCGCCCTCGACCAGCCGGGTCAACCGGCCCGGCGCGCCGATGTCGCGGAAGATCGCCACCACCGCTGCCGGATCGGTGGTCGCCACGATCGCGCCCAGCAGCAGGCAGCCCAGGAGCGGCACGCCGAAGATCGCCGACAGCCCTAACCCGATGGCGGCCGTCGTCACCACCACCGCCACCACCGCCAGCAACAGAATCGGCGCTATATCGTCCAACAGCCGGCGGACATCAATGGTCAGCGCGGTCTGGAACAGCAGCAGCGGCAGGAAGACGGTGATGATGGTCTGGCTGTCGATCCTCAGATAGACAACGGCCCGTGCTGCCTCGTTGAACACATCGGTGAACGAGGTGAACAGCAGGAAAGCAGCCAGGGCGCCGATGGCGACCCCCACCGCCGCCAGCAGCACGTTCGATGCCAGACCCAGCCGCCGGGCAAGTGGCTGTATGGCGGCAATGACGACAAGAAGCAGGGCGAGTGTCAGAACCAGTCCGGTAATACCGCCCGTCGTCACGCGTCCATCTCCTCTGACCCCTTGCCGAAAGCGGCCAGATCATAGCAGACGCTGCGGCTGACGGTGAGAACAGCTCTGTGACCTGACGCAATTCTCAACAGCCGCCGCAGCGGTTCACCCGGCTCTCAACCCGGGCGGCCATGGCGCTGGATACCGAAGGCAACCATACCGCCCATGGTCAGCAGCGCCGAGGCGCCGATCATCCTGCCGGCCAACGCGCCGGGGCCGGGCGGCGCCAGATCGGGAATGATGATGTCGATCCGCCCAGGTTCGGCGTCAATGACGTCGACCATCATGCCCGGCGCCAGAACCACACCCTGGCCGCGCAGGGTCGCGACCGGTGCCGCCCGCAGATCTTCGCGGAATGCCGGCTCGCGCGCGGCACGCAGCATCGCCTCGGCCATCGGCCGCAGTGCCGGATCATTGGGCAGGATGTCCGGATCCCGCCGATCCCCGGACAGCATCGGCGGCAAGGTCAGCAGCAGCCGCCCGGGCCGCGACTGGTGGACGCGGATATCGGCATCCGCCGGCACCGCCACCCCTGCCTGCGCCAGTGCCTGCGCAGGGTTCTGAACCAGGCTGTTCAGAAAGGCCGCATCCGTGCAGGCACGCTCGATCGCCGCATACAGCGCCGGATAGGTCGGAAAGCCGGATATACGGGACGCCATGGCGACCTCGTCGAGAGGACCGGCCGCACGATGGCGGGGATGCCCGGCCGGCAACAGAGGAAAAGGCTTGTGGGTATGACCATGCCATCGACGCTCTGTCCGGTGCCAGCCACGCCCGACCGGCGATCAATCATGGTTGACGGCGCCCCTCCCGCGCATCGGCCAGGGTCGACGGCACGGGGTCATGTCCCCGGCGCATGTCGTGACAGGCAGAGTATGGCTTGCGGCGCTGCACGAAGCGCGGCATCGTCTCCCCTGATCACCCTGCCCAGTCCGCGCCTGAGGATACCCTCTTATGCCGAGCCCCCGTCGCTATTCCGAAGCCCGCCTCACGCGCTATGTCGACCATGGCCTGCATGGCGTTCAGGGCTGGCTGGATGATTTCAGCGCGGCGGCGATCGCGAAACTCGGCGACAGCCAGAGCGACCATGGTGTGACGGGCGCCGTGGCGGAAGTTGGCGTGCATCACGGCAAGCTGTTCCTGGGGGATGTCCCGCCCGATGTTGAAAAGGGCTCGGCGGACGTCGCTGGTTGATGAGGCTATGCAGCCTCGCAGACGGGG